>CALCQT010000086.1 GCA_937894825.1 uncultured Anaerolineaceae bacterium | reverse complement strand
GTGGAACAAGATCTCCTGTTCCATCGGTTTTTTTCTTGGATTCCATAGAAGACTCGGGTGTCAAAAGCCCAATTATAAAGGGTATAGAATATCAATAAAAGAGGGACGAAAATACTCTTGTCAATCAAACAATTTGTTTTATAATTGTCTTTACAATGACATAAGAAGATCGCAAAATGATGCTAAATAACAATTTTTATGCGAGGAATCAGCCTTATTTTCTTCTCTCTGTGTTTTTGGAAGATAAAAAAAAATAATAATTTCTTTTTATATTACCAAAATTGAGGTGGTACGAACAGGATGAGGTCCATAATTTGCCATCAGGTATTGAGGTCGATTCGGAAGATAAATTTGATGATGTCATGGATAAATCGAAACTTGGAGCGGCGCATAAAACGCGGATTTTGTTACTCAATTTATCCGAAGGGATTGAAATAAATAAACAAATATAAAATGTGATGCCAAATCCGGCTTGTATTCTCAGAATGACTCAGGGTACAAGCCAGATTATTTTTTATCCTTTTATAGAATTGAGCGGTTTTTTGCCATTGATCTGAACGCAGACACGCCAAACATAAGATTGAAGAGGAATTTCAATGACAGCTTATTTATCCGAATATCAGCAGAAACTCAGGACAGCGGAAGAAGCGGCTCGCCTGGTAAAAAACGGCGATTGGGTCGATTATGGCAACGCACTGGGAATGCCCGAGCTTCTGGATCAGGCGCTGGCTGCCCGGCGCGATGAATTGTCGGATATCCGGGTGCGTGGGATGCTTGCGGTTCGGCCGATTGCGGTTGTGGAGGCGGATCCGGAAAGAAAAACGTTCCATTATGAAAGCTGGTACCTTGCCGGGTATGAACGGAAACTGTGCGAACGGGGTCTGTGCGATTTTGTTCCGATGGATTATGGCTGGCTGCCCGCGGTTTACCGCAATCATATCCAGGTGGATGCGGCTTTTATCTCCGTTACCCCGATGAATCATGCCGGCTATTTCAGTTTTTCGACAACGAACAGCGCAACCAAAGCGATCCTTGAAAAATCCAAAATCATCGTTCTTGAAGTCAATGAACGTTTGCCGGTCATTCCCGGTCTGTATGACGAGCAGGTCCACATCTCTGAAATTGATTTTGTCGTGGAGGGCGATCATCCGCCGTTGGCTGAGTTCCAGTCACCTGAACCAACGGAAGTGGATCAGAAAATCGCGCATCAAATTGTTGAGAAAATTGAAGACGGCTCCACGATTGAGCTGGGGATCGGCGGTCTTCCTTCCGCGGTGGGTAAATTTATTGCCCAATCCAATTTGAAAGACCTCGGCATTCACACGGAATTATTAACCAATTCTTTCTGTGACCTGGTGGAGAGCGGAAAAATTACCAACAACAAAAAAAATATCAACCGTGGAAAAAGTGTCTGGACGGTTGCGCTGGGAACACAGCAGTTTTATGACTGGGCAGCCGATAACACTTCACTGCTTTCCTGTCCGGTCGATTATGTCAATTCACCGCATATTATGGCTCAGAACGATAAGCTGGTCACAATCAATAACTGTGTCGGCGTGGATTTGCTTGGTCAGATTTTTTCTGAATCGGCCGGATACCGGCAAATCAGCGGTACCGGCGGCCAGCTTGACTTTTTGACCGGCGGTTTCTTTTCTAACGGCGGAAAAAGCTTTATCTGTATGACTTCGACGTATTTTGATAAAAAAGAGGACCGTACGAAATCCAGAATTGTCCCTGCCTTGCGGGAAGGGGAAATTGTGACCGATCCCCGCGGTTGCGGCGTCTATATGGTCACCGAGTGGGGGATCGCGACGCTGATAGGAAAAACAGTTTGGGAACGGGCTGAAGCGCTGATCAATATCGCTCATCCGGATTTTCGGGAGGAGCTGATCAAAGAAGCGGAAGCGAAAAAGATTTGGAGAAAGTCAAACCGATGAGACCCATTGAAGAAAAGCGGATTGTTGCGGTAGTCGGGCATTTCGGCAGCGGGAAAACTGAGTTCTGCGTGAATTTCGCGCTCGAACGGGCCAAACATCACAAGAATACCGCGCTGGTCGATCTGGATATCGCCAATCCTTATTTCCGCAGCCGCGAACGGCGGGACCTGCTGGAGGGCGCCGGAATTAAGGTTTACGGCAGTTTTTATAAGCGGGAAATCGCTGCCGAGCTGCCGGCGCTTACGGCGGACGCGCGCTCAGCCTTTGAGGATGATGAGACACTGGTTACGGTGGACGTCGGCGGCGATGCGAGCGGCGCGATGATTGTGGTGCAGTTTTATCGTTATTTCACCGCGGGGGAATACGATTTACTGTGTGTCGTCAATAAAAACCGGCCCGAAACGGCTACGGTCGAAAAAGCCATCCGGTATATTGATGAGATTGAACTGAAAGCCGGTCTGAAAACCACCGGACTGATTAATAATACGCATCTGCTGAGAGAAACTACGATCGGCGATGTGGAAAAAGGATACCATTTTTGTCAGGAAATTTCCGCAAAATTGGATATTCCGATTCATTTCAGTTGTTGTCCGGTTCCGCTGGCAGAAGATTTGCGGCGGAGAGGCGAAGAAACGGGTATTGATTACAGAATTATGCCGGTCGCCCTGTATATGCGGGAGACGTGGCTGGATCGAAAGCCCTGAATTGAAAGGAGATTCAAAAGTGGCGAAATACAATGTGCAATTCAATGTGGACAGGTGCAAGGGATGCGAACTCTGCGTCTCCGTCTGCCCAAAAAAAATCCTCGTACTGAGCGCTTCCGAAGTCAATGCAAAAGGGTATCATCCCGCTACCATCACCGATATGGATAGCTGTATCGGCTGTGCCAGTTGCGCGACGATGTGTCCGGATTGCGTGATCAGTATCTATGCGGTGGAATGAGGAGGAAATAATGGAAACGATGATAAGCGAACGCGTATTATTGAAAGGAAATGAAGCTTTTGGAGAAGCCGCAATCCGGGGCGGGTGCCGGTATTATGTCGGCTATCCGATTACGCCGCAAAATGAGCTGACAGAATATATGGCGCGAGAACTGAGCAAACGGGGCGGGGCTTTTGTGCAGGCTGAGAGTGAAGTGGCCGCCATCAATATGGCGTATGGCGTTGCGGCGGCAGGGGGCAATGTGTTTATTTCTTCCTCCTCTCCGGGCATCGCCCTGATGCAGGAAGGGTTGAGTTTCATCTGTTCCGCGGAACTGCCGGTAGTGGTCCTGAATGTGACGCGCGGCGGTCCGGGGATCGGCAGCATTCAGCCGGGACAGGCGGACTATAATCAGGCCACGCGCGGTGGTGGAAATGGCGACTACCATATTCCGGTATTTGCCCCCGCCAGCATTCAGGAATCGATCGATATTCTCTATGAAGCTTTTGCGATGGCCGATCATTGGCGGAATCCGGTTATGATCCTGGCTGACGGCGTCATTGGTCAAATGATGGAGCCGGTTTCACTGCCCGAACCGAAAGAACCGATGGCGGAGAAAGATATCCCGCTGCGTAAACCCTGGGCGATCAGCGGCACCGGGTTTAAAGATCATCGCAGTGTGGTGAAATCACTGCGCTTGCAGCCGCAGGATTTGGAAGTGCATGTGCATCACCTGTTTGAGAAATATGATCAGGCTGAAAAAGAGTTGGTCCGCTACGATGCGCACGACCTTGAGGATGCTGAAATTGTATTTGTCTCCTTCGGTACTACGGCCCGGATTGTATCCGAGGTTGTTGAAATGTTCGCTGACGAAGGTATCAAAGCCGGCAGTATTCGCCCGATCAGTTTATGGCCTTTCCCGGAAGAAGCTTTCCAGAAGATCTCCCCGAAGACGAAAGTTGTTATTTCAGCGGAATTGAACATGGGGCAGATGATGAAGGATGTCAAGGCGGCAGTCAGCGGCCGGTTCCCGGTCCGTTTGGTGAATCGGGTCGGCGGAATTATTCCGACTTCCCTTGAGATTTTTGAAAAGTCACGAGCGATTTTGGGAGAGTACAAATGAGAACGATTTTTGAACCGACAAAAGGGATGCTGCCTGTTTCAACCAGTTATTGCCCCGGTTGTACCCATGGCGTCGCCCACCGATTGATTATGGAGTGCATCGACGAAAAAGGCCGGTTAGGGGACACGCTGGGGGTGGCGCCGATTGGCTGCAGTGTCGTGGCCCA
>CALCQT010000085.1 GCA_937894825.1 uncultured Anaerolineaceae bacterium | reverse complement strand
CGGCTTCCGGATCATATTTAGTCAGGATTTTTTCTGTAATGTCGATCAGATAGGATTTCAGAACACCCTGATTCCATTTTTCAAAAATTTTGTGCAATTCGTCCTGTTCCAGACCCAATCCGCGGTGTAAAAGGTCGTATATCTCGGCAATTAATTGCATATCGCCGTATTCGATCCCGTTATGAACCATTTTTACGTAATGACCGCTGCCGCGCGGCCCGATGTATTCCACACAGGGTTCTCCGTCGGTATATTTGGCCGCGATTGCTTTCAGGATGGGGCGCAGTGCTTCCCAGGATTCTTTTTGCCCGCCGGGCATGATGCTGGGGCCCCAGAGCGCACCTTCCTCGCCGCCGCTGACACCCATTCCGAAGAAGTTCAAGCCTTCCTTTGCCAAAGAGTCGCTGCGGCGCTCGGTGTCCACAAACAGTGAGTTTCCGGCATCAATGATAATGTCGCCTTTTTCCAAAAATGGTTTGATATGCTCAATCGTACTATCAACCGGATCGCCGGCCTGGACCATCAAAATGATCCGGCGGGGTTTTTCCAGCAGCTGGATAAAATCTTCAATTTTCTCAGTGCCATAAACTTTTTTCCCGGCGGCAGGACCTGAAAGAAATGCGGTCGTTTTTTCCGCTGTGCGATTGAAGACGGCGATGGGAAAGCCATTCCGTTCGATATTCAGCGCGAGGTTGGCTCCCATCACGCCAAGGCCAATTAAGCCGATTTTTGCTTTTTCTTCCATTATTTCCTCAAATTCTTTGTTAACTTCGTTATGCGATTTGTATCCGGAATTTCTGAAGAATGGTTCAGATTCCTTCAGAAATTCCGGTTTTTTCCTTTTGATAAGCTTACACCGTTTTGGGTAATCAGCCCCGTTTCCAGGGTGGGACTTCCGGCAGCAGTGTCTCAAATTCGGCGATGATTTTTTTCTCGTAGTCCCCGGCAAAGGTACCTTCCAGGAATTTTTTGTACCCTTCCTGATAGAACCGTTCCCAGGACTCTTCTTCATGTCCCGGATTAATTGGATAAAACAGCGCGTTGACGGCGATGGCTGCTTTCATATCGCCCGGAGCATCGCCGATCATTAAAACATGATCCGGCTCGTATTTTCCGACGGCGCCATCGCGCAGGATCTGATCTTTCTTCCCGATTTCCTGGCCGCAGATCATTCGCACCAGGTGATCAATCCCTCCCGCCTTCCATTCCCGTTCCAGCGCTTCCGACGGCGTCGCGGATACACAAAACAGGTCGGCTGAATCCTGCAGCGCTTCCATACTTTCCTTCACATAAGGGAACGGCATTAATCCATGAACGATTTTTTTGACGGTTTCGTTGACGGATGTGGTCCATTCCCAGGCCAGATCCAGCTCAGGACTGCTGTGGGTTTCCAAATAAGTTTTCAATCCGGCGTCGCTGGTCGGAAGTCCACTGTTGATGAAAGCGCGAATATCATTTCCCTCAGGAATTACGGCGTGGCGGCGGATTACTTCCGTGCGTTCTTTCAGCAGTTCGAAAACTTTGATTAGTGCCGGCCAGCGGTTAATGCCGCGCCATTTCGAATAAAGATTGACAAATTCGACCGCTTCGCGAGCGTATTTGGAGATTGGCTGCAGTCCCCAAACCCGGATGGTGTTAGGGCAGAAACATTCTTTCTGTTTAATTTCCATCGCGTCGAACGCACAACCGTCGGAGTCAATACCGACAAAGAACGCGTGTTCCGGCTTCATGGATTTTAATTTTTCTACTTGTGCTGTGTTTTCACCCATTGGATTATCCTTTTGTCTTTATTAATATTTCTCTTTGTTCTAAACACCGGAAAACGATGAAAAGCCGCCGTCAACCGGAATGACGACCCCGGTGATAAATTGCGAGGCCGGAGAGATCAGGAATAACGTTACGCCCATCAGTTCTTCAAATTCACCAAAGCGGTTCATGGGCGTTAAGTTGATGATTGATTGCCCGCGCGGCGTCAGCTCGCCGGTTTCTTTATCAATCAGCAGGTCGCGGTTTTGGTTGCCAATGAAGAATCCGGGCGCAATTGCGTTGACCCGAATTTTCGGTGAGACATTTTGAGCCATGTCGACTGCCAGCCACTGTGTGAAGTTGTTGATGCCGGCTTTGGCTGCGCTATATGCCGGAATACGGGTCAGCGGACGGAAGGCATTCATACTGGAAATATTCAGGATGCATCCTTCGCCATGTTCCACCATGACTTTCCCGAAAACCTGACTGGGGAGCATCGCTCCGAGACAATTCAGATTGAACACCCATTGGATCGCATCGGCCGGAAGATCAAAGAACGAAACATCCTTGTTGGTGGTGGCCTGCGGTTTATTTCCGCCGGCGCCATTAATCAGAATATCCACCCGGCTCCATTCTTTCACCACAGCTTCGGCGGCTTTCTCAATACTTTCTTTGTCCAGCACATTACACGCAAGACCGATGGCGGTTCCGCCTTTGTCGTTGATTTCATCGGCGATGCTTTGAGCCGATTCCAGCCGTAAATCCAGAACGGCTACTTTTGCGCCGGCTTCTCCGAATGTCCGGCTCATGGTGCCGCAGATCGCGCCGCCGCCGCCGGTTACGACAATCACTTTGTCTTTTACTCCAAAATCCGGTAACATAATTGCTCTTTCTCTCTCTTTTTTTCTTTGGTCGGTTCTGATCAAGGTGTCATACGTGAATAACAGTGACATTTGCCTTCCTAACCATTTGTGATCTGATCACACCCTGGAATTCGCATAGCCACTTTATATCCGAGCCTGTAGACGCTTCAAATACTCAGATATTCTTTAATTTGTATAAAATCTCTCCGGCATGCGGGACAAACAGAATTCCTTCGCTTTCGCGGTTCTTGTAGGAATCCGGGTTGACTGTGTCAGGATCGATATATCCCAGATTGACTTTCTCGCAGCGTTCCTGTGGAATTTTTGTAGCCAGATATACCCGGATTCGTTTTTTCTCAATCCCGGTTTCGAATGTTCCCAATCCGGTGAGGTGGGTTGAATGGGCTAATACGCCCCAGGGTTCATGCTTGAATTGATCCCATTGTTTGACGAAATAATCCCGGCAGTGATAGCCAATTTTGTCGAGCACTTTACCGTGAGTGTACGAAATCTCATCAACATGCGGTGCGTAAATGATCAATTCTCCGCCATCGGCCACAACGGCTTCCAGTTTGTACATCCCTTTTGCCGCGGTCCAGATATCATCATAAAGCAGCGGCATTTCCGAGAAAACAGTCTGGTATTGCCGGCCTTCATACTGGATGTGCACCTGAGAGGACAGATCCGCCGCCCGTTTCCAGGTTTCGTAAGGATCGCCAGTAAAAAGGCCGTAAATCCCTTCCGTTTTTACAACCGGGCAGCAAAATAATTTTTCCCTTGGGATCCATTCGGCAGCCCGCTCCAGCAAGCCGCGCTGCGGTGTGTCACGGATACCGATGGTATCGATACAGGTGTTCATTGCGCCGATCCAGTGGGTGGTGTTGATGAATTCCGGACCGCTGATGCCGGGGAAGAAGTATTTTGCTCCGCCGGAAAAGCCGATCACTTCATGCGGGAAGACCGGTCCGCACACCACCAGGATATCGTATTCCAGTACCAGTTTATTGATCTGGACCGTGATGTCTTCGTTGATGGTTCCATAGGTCAGGCGGTTGATTTCTTCGGCCGGGAAACTTCCCAGATCAACGAAGGTTTCTTCTTTTTCCCATTCATGATTGTAGAAAGTGATATCCCGGAATTTTCCTTTCATTTCTTCCAGCGTGATCCCCACTTCTTTACAGATGGCTTCTTCGCTCATTGGCATATGCGTGCCAAGCGCGATGATAAAATCCATCTTTTCCACTTTTCCATGCAGAAGTTTGTAAAAAGAATTGAAGAACAACGGCAGCGGCATGGTGCGGGTGCTGTCCGGAATGATGAACAGCACTTTTTTGCCTGAAAGGTCGTTCGCAGCAAAAACTTCCTCAAGAATACTAAAAACGCTTGCGTCATTCAGCAGCTGATCGCGGTTTGGACTTCCAAAACCAAAAACCTCTTTAGAAATTTTCATAATTCCTCCCCATGACATATTGCTATAAGTTCTATATGATCAAATCTTCCTAAATACCTTAGAAGAATTTTTGTGAATAACCTCGCTCTGGATGAGTTCAGACCCAGGATGTTGTTGAAGATGTCGAAGGAAGTGAATGCGTAGCTCGACTTCGCTCACTACGTTTCGCTTCGCTCGAAATGACAGATCTATTGATTGGTTTTTGGCGCAAATCGCTAAAAACCAATCAATAGCCTCTACCTTTCCAATCCCTTACCTTTGACACCATAATCAATTTTTTATCGGGCGGTAGAAAAATCCGCCAGATGACGGTCAAAATGCTTTTTAATCGTTTGGTCATACAACGCGCTGTTTTTCTT
>CALCQT010000084.1 GCA_937894825.1 uncultured Anaerolineaceae bacterium | reverse complement strand
ATGACGCCCTGAAAAACTTGTCCGGTTTCACCATCCTGCAGATTGAGGGACATTCCGAGCGCCGGTTCAAAATCCTCCGGAAACAGGTCCCGCTCCAGTTCAACCTGGGAATCCGCAACGCGTTCGCCGTAACCATCCTCAGGTGTAACCAGAACGATCTTCTTGTCGCCCACTTTCAAACCAGCCAATTCTTTTTCAAGCCCGCGAATAATATTCTCTTTTCCATGGATGTAATCCAGCGGATTACCCGGATCTGCCGAATCCGTAATGACGTCATCAACCCAAAGCGTGTAAGCAATGCTCACAACCATATCATCCGCTACAATGAGCTCGTTATTCATTATTATTTTCCTTTTCTTTCTCCTCATTTTTCATGAGGTCATCGCGCTTTTTCTTAGCCCGGAACAACATAATTCCGGCAACCAGAATCCCTGCAATCCAGCCATGGGGCGGAAGTAAAAACCAAAAGGCAACGCCGAAAGCCGCCGCAACGCCAAAACAGAGAACCCAGTCCAATAAATCCATTCGGTTATTATACCTGACGATCTTTTAAGGAGATTTAATTGATGAATAACCCGGACTATTTCCGGAAACTCTCAATATACGCATGCGTCAGACGCATGCCGGTTTCAAGGGAGATCTTCGGTTCAAAACCCAGGATTTCCCTGGCCAGTGTCAGATCAGCACACATGCGGTCCGGTCCTCCCGGCCGCCATTGGTTATAGACCACTTCGGGCGAAGCGCCGCTGATCTGTTTCGCAAGATCCAGCACTTCGCTGACAGATGTTTCAACACCGGAGCCGATATTGATGACCAGCTCATGCGTATCATCCAATTTGGAAGCAGCGACCAAGGCTTCCACAACGTCATCAATATAGATGTAGTCGCGGGTCTTGTGACCGTCACCATGAACAACAATGGTCCCAAGAGAAGAAGCCTGGCGTAGAAAGGTTGGGATCACCGGCGCGTGTTTAAAGGAAAATCGTTGACGCGGACCATAGGCGTTAAAGATCCGCAGGCAGACTGCCTTCAGTCCCCAAAGACGTCCAATCGTGTTGATATAGTATTCAGAAGCCAGTTTCGATACGGCGTAAGGGGAGGCGGGACGCGGTTTGAAAGATTCTTTTAACGGTTGTTCTTCCTGAATACCGTAAATCGCCCCGGATGAGGCGAATACCATTCGGTCAATTCCGACGTCGCGCATGGCTTCCAGAAGCGTGACCGTTCCGCCCACGTTCACTTTTTCATATTCGCGCGGATACAGAATTGAATCCGGCACAATCACCTTGGCAGCCAGATGAAAAACACAGTCAACACCTTGCAGTAATTCCCAAAGCTTTTGCTGGTCATTAATACTGCCCTGAAACATTTGGACTTCCGGAGCCAGACTCTCAGGAGACCCGGCCGAGAAATCATCAAATCCAATCACCTCATAACCATCGCTGATCAGCCGATTACAGATTGACGTTCCCAAAAACCCCGCAGCACCCGTAACGAATACCTTCAAATTGTCGCTCCTGATTGAAATGACACATGTAAGAATAACTTCTCAAGAATTTTATCAGGTATTTTCAGAAAAATCGAATCCGTTTCGGGAATCCGCGGGTTCCGGGCACATTTCAGAAATAATGCGCTCCAGTTTCAGACAGATTTCCGGCCAGACAAAACCAGTCCGGACACGTTGACGCAGATTATTGCCCAAACGGTCACGCTCGAGTGGATCCGTCATCAGATCATGCAGCACAGCCGCAAGCTGATCCACATTGCCCGCTTCAACAAAGCGTCCGCTCTCGCCATCCTGTACCAGATCGCCGATCCCGCCGGCAACAGTCGTGACAACCGCCTTGCCCAGAAAACCGGCTTCTATCAAAACCGTTGGCAGTCCTTCCGGATACATGGTCGGCAGACAAAAGAGACTGCTTTCAGAAAGCAGCGAGAGGATTTCCGGGTGGGCCAGCTGTCCGGCGAAATGAATTGAAGGATTGCGCCGCCAACGCTGAACCAGCTCCATATCACCGCTGCCCGCGATGACCAAATGAACATTCTCCGGCGACCATCTTGAAAACGCTTCTAAAAGAACCAGAATGCCTTTTTCCCGGATGATCCGTCCGGCAAAAGTGATGATGGCAGCATCCGATGGAATTCTAAATTTTTTCCGGTCGAATGGCAGAATTGTATTGAAATTGTCCGGCGTGATGCCATTATGAAGCACACCTTTTCCATGAATCCCAAAATGAGCCAGCCATTTCAGGCTGCCGCTGGAAACGCCATAGTAGGATTGTGTAAAAAAGCGGAATCCCAACGTGAGCGCATGCTCGTAAATTTTCCAGAGCAAATTGACGACCCGACTGCCATAATCGATGTGTCCGGAACCGTGTTCAATCAAAATATGCGGAATGCGGCTTCGCTTAAAACAACGGGCTGCCCATAAATTAAACGGATACAAGCGGGTTTGAATCACACCGAAATCGACCGCATTCTGCCGGCAATAAGAGGAAAATGTCTTTAATGCCGAAATTCCCGGCAACGGCAGCCGTCCGCCAAAAGCCGGGAAGCAGGGTAAAAAATAAACCGTATAGCCGGAATTTGTCCTGCAGGCGGGTTGGTTTTCTGTATTCAGACAGACAACAGTGACCTCATGACTGGGCGCCAACGCAGCCGCGAGTGAAGCGGTGTATTGCTCAACGCCACCCAAATGCGGCGGGAACAGCGATGAGACGATCAGAAGTTTTTTTTTATACTCCGTCATAGCGAACCGGCGCCGTCAGCACATGCCGGACTCGACAAATTGTCTCTGCCCCTCATAAATGCCGGATCACCATCACTACTTTGCCCATAATATGCACCTGACCGGGATCATCCACATAAATCGCACCCATGGTTGGGTTCGCAGGCTGCAGACGGATGCGTTTCCCTTCATTATAAAAATACTTCAAGGTCGTTTCATCATTATTTGAAAGCCAGACCGCCACCATGTCCCCATTGGCAGCTTCATTCGCCTGCCGAAAAACAACCTTGTCCCCGTCATTGATCATTGCGTCGATCATGGAATCGCCCGCCACCTCAAGGACAAAAAGATCGGTCTCTTTTTCATTCACCGGGAGCATTTTCCGCGGAACTTCGATATAACTTTCCGCGTCAAAATAAGCCAGATCGGAGCTGGGCACCGGGATCGGCGCGCTGGCCACGATCCTCCCCAGCACAGGAAATCGCAGCACCTCCTGTTTTGAGTAAGTGATCGCCTGGTGATTTTTTCTGCTGCCGCGGAAAGGACGCACGATCCGGACGCTGCGCGAGACATGCTCATCCCGTTCCAGATACCCCATTTCCACCAATTGGCGCAGGTAATAATCCACCAGAGAAGTTGAATTTACCCCAATATAGTTTCCGATTTCACGAATTGAAGGAGAATACTGATTCTCATCCTGATACAGTTCAAGGAAAGTCATGATCTTCTCATGCCGTTCCCCCATTAGTTTGCCTTTTCTTGCCATCGCACCCTCATCAGCCATCGGTTACGACTTCCGGTTCAATTCGAAAGTTTTCTATTTGTTCTAATCAACTATAGCAGAACAATTGTTCTCAGTCAAGGCAGTTTTTTTGCTTAATGATACGAAAAATAAAATCTGTTGTTCATTAATGATGTGAGTGTCAAAAGCATATAAACTCGATCTGTAGATGTCATCTCGACTCCTGAAAACTGCGTTTTCCAGCAGTCGAGATGACAGGATGTAAACGAAGATGATACCCTCTTGTATTCCCAAGATTTTCTTCATTTGATATCCCTATCACATTTGATACGGTGTCAAAAGTAAAGGTATAATCCAAACATGAAAAAAAGCCGGTTCATAAAACATCCCAGCCTTTTCTTTCTTTTGCTTTTTCTCCTGCTTTCCGCAGGAAACACCACTGTTTCGGCACAGGACGCAAATTCGCTGATTTCCGAGGTCAACGCCCTGCGAGCGGCCAATGGGTTGGCTGCCTACACAGTCGACCCGGCCTTATCCGCGCTGGCACAAGGACACAGCGATTACCAGGCCACCATTGGCCGCAGCACCCATGATCGGGCGGACGGTTCTTCAATCCCGGCGCGTTCAGAAAATGTCTGTGCGGGACCCAATCTGGCCGCTTCTTATTGTGTCAATCAAATGTGGACCGATCAGCTTCACCAATACACAATGATCGGGCTCGATTCCGGAACAATCGGCGCCGGAATGGCGATTGGCTCGGATGGGACCCGGTATTACACACTGCTGGTCAACAGCAGCGGCAACGATACCAATCTGGATAAAGCCAGCGCGTCATCCTACGTCGCACCCAATGAAAACGCGTCCGAAAGCTTCATCGACATCCAGGCCGCTCCGGTCCAGCCCGGCGCATTCGCCACCAGCACGCCGGAACTGGATGGATCTATCTATCATATCGTGCAGGCAAATGAGACCCTGTGGACAATCGCGATCAACTATGGAACGACGATCGCAAACCTGCAGGCGCTGAATGGGATGACTGAAGACGACACGAGTGTAATGGCGGGCCGGAAAATTCTGATTCTTTACGGGGGAACGCCCGTCGCGGACACACTGACGCCGACCGTTACCCGCCCGCCGGCGACCAACACCCCCAGACCCACTTCGACCATCACGCCAACCATTCCGCCGCTGGCTTCACTGACGCCGACCATCACATTAACCCCGACGCCTTCACCGTTGATCGGGCATATTACCTTCTTCGATACACCGGCAGCGCGAAAACTTGGACTCGTGCTGACGGTGGTCTGCGGTATCGGCCTGCTGGCCACCATCTTTTTTGGCTTTCATCGGAATGAATAACCGTTATCTTATTCTATTTCTGTTGCTGGCTCTTTTTCTTTTTTCCGGGAATACAGAAAATGCATTCGCCGTGACAACGACCGGTTCTCCATCCCCGGCCACAACCACGCCAACGCAAAGCCCCTCGCTCACCCCGACAAAACCTGCGTTCGACCCTACGTTCGATCAGGCCGTCAGCTCATTATTCAGTCAAATCAATTTATTACGGGAAGAAAATGAAGCCGGAATGTTAATTCTGGATAACAATCTGACCGCAGCCGCTCAAAATTTTGCCGAATATCTGTTGGAAAGCGGGAAATTATCCGAAAAAGGACCACAGGGAGAAACTGTCACCACCCGCGCCAAAGACGTCGGATATGGGGGGGGAACCGATTTTACGGTGACACAGAATTCTGCCATGGTCTGGGCAGATACAACCATGGAATATCTCGTCCGCGCTGTCTGGGGCGGAGATATTAAAGAAAAACTAAAATTAATTAATCCAAAATCCCAACACATCGGTATCGGTATCGCTGAACACCAGCGCCGCCGATTTGTGGTTGTCATGACCGGACATTTGTCTCACGGATCCGTTCGCTATACGCCGCTTCCCACCTATGACGAACGAACGCCGCGCCCGGTTCTCAGCCTTACACCCAGCCCGGTTCCTTTGGTCACGTCAACCCAACTCGCCAATGGCGCCATCTATCATGAAATTGGCGGCGGGCAAACGCTTTCTGAAATCGCTCAGGCTTACGGGATTGACTGGTATGCATTGGCACAGCGAAACCAACTGGATCCGGAAGATCCGGTGATCTATGAAGGAGAATTACTGGTGATCCAGCCATCCTTTACGATTACGCCTACGCCAACCGAAACCAATACCCCCAGACCGCCAACCAAAACGCCCCGGCCAACGTTTACAAACGCCCCGATGACTTCAGAGACTGCCCCGGCGTTCACCCGGACAGCTGTTCCGCAGATCACGGAACAGAATTTCCTGAGCCATTTTCTGGCCAGACTCGGATCATTCCGCGCACAGGCGGGATTTGTGCTGGCCCTCCTGAGCGGCATTGGGCTGATTCTGAGCGTCTTGCTGCGGAAAAAGTAATCTCAATCACGATTAATGTGGATGTCAAAAGACGAGCCTGAAAGGCGTCAATACCCATTATTCACATCGCATCAAAAACGGCATAAATATTGCAGCCTGTGAGGTGTATGGAAACGAATAACCGATCCACCATCATGCCGGTACTGGTCATCTTTGCCGGAATCCTCTTTCAGATGCAGGCCATGGGTCTGCTCGGTGAGAAAGGGCAGGTAATGGAAATTGCCTGGCCGGTTTTGCTGATCGCCGCCGGGTTGGATCTGTTTTTCGGGTACAAGCGCATTCTGGGAGCCGCTTTGTTGCTGTTTACCGGGATCGCATTAATCCTCTTCAATATATCCGGCAGTACCAGTGAAGTCTGGGGCATCTTTATCGCCTTCTGGCCAATTATGCTGATCCTTTTTGGTTTGGACATGCTGTTGTCCGGAAACAGTCTGACCGGAAGTCTCTTTCTCATCCTGATTCTCGCGATCGTGGTTTACGCAATTCTGGGTGCGAAAGGGATCGTGCCGATTCCGGACGTTCCGCTGCCCGAACAAACCTTGTCAGCGAGCGTGCCGTCCACATCCGCTCCGAACAATCAGGCAACGCGCCAGATCGATTATATTCTGCCATCGGAACCGCTGGTGGCATTGGATCTCCAGGCCGCCGGGGGTAAATTTCAGCTAAAAAGCGACGCTCTGGAAAACAGGATTCTCACCGGCACGATCACGTTATCGGCAGGCGAACAAATTAATGAGGATTATGCCAGCCAAAATTCGGCTGTAAAATACCGGATCACCAGCAGCGGAGGCGGCAGCGCGAGTTCATCCGTCTGGGATTTAAAAGTCCATCAGGGAAAACAGATCCAATTAGCCGCAACGATGGAAAACGGGTATCAGATGGTTGACTTACGCGGGTTCCAATTAGCTTCCGCCGTGATCACAAATAAAAATGGAAACATAGACGTCATGCTTCCATTTTCGGCACAAATCCCCATCAATATTTCTGCTCAGGCCGGAAATATCCGAATTTATATCCCGCAGGGCGTTTCGGTGACCTGCACCATTTCCGGCAGCGGATCCGTTTCGTATCCGGAAAATTACATCAAAGAAGGCTCATCGGTCTACAGTCGCGAGCCCTCCGGCAACACCGTCACCGTAAACGTTCAAACCACGAACGGCTCAATCAAACTCATATCAGCCCAAGGGCAATAAGCTGGAAAAAATAATATCCGATCGGCATTCCCCAGAATACGGTATCAAATCGATCAAAAAAGCCACCATGCCCGGGGATCAGATTCGACGAGTCTTTGACACCAAACGTCCGTTTGATCATGCTTTCCCCAAAATCGCCCATGGAACCAAAAGCTGAAATCAACAGTCCCAGGAGCAGCGCCTGCGGAAAACTCATCAATTCTGAAATTGGAGGAATGACGGCATGCAGCAGCGCCGCTGTCAGCATGGACAAGATCACCCCGCCGGCGAAACCTTCCCAGGTTTTATTAGGGCTCACTTTCGGCAGCATATAATGCCGTCCCAGTTTCCTGCCCACCAAAAAAGCACCGATATCGCTCATCCAGACAACGAACAGGCATAGGATAAACCACCAGAAACCGCCCTCAACCTGGCGCAAAGAAATCAGATAACTGCCAAGCCAGCCGATATAAACCAACCCGGTAACCATCACAGCGAAACCAAACGCCGCTTTCGTACTGTAATGCTCGTATGAAAAGACCCCCCAGGTCATCGAAAACATGATGCATACCGTCATGCAGCCGATGGCAACTTCGAACCCCCAGAAATAACGGGAAATGGCGATCAGCCACACCATTCCGACCAGCAACGCCGCCGGCGTCTGGCAATTTTTGTCGTGGTTATAAATCCTGACGAATTCCCAGGCGGAAAACCCGAGGATCACCAGACAGGCAAACAGGAAAGGGATTCCCCCCAGGTAGACAACCGTTAAGAACAACGGTGCCAAAATAAGCGCAGAAATAACACGTGAGGCCATCGTTATTCCGCCCCGCTCATTGAGAGGTGAGTTTCCCGAAACGCCGGTCCCTTCCGGCATACTCCTGAATCGATTTTAAGAGCTCTCCCCTGCCATAATCCGGCCAGTAGGTCTTCGAAAAGACCCACTCTGAATAGGCCGATTGCCAAAGAAGAAAGTTGCTCAGACGCATCTCGCCGGATGTCCGCACAACCATATCCGGATCCGGCACACCGTTCGTAAAAAGATAGCTGCCGATTAATTCTTCGCTAATCTGGTCTTCCTGAATCCCGTCGGCGATAATCTTTTTCACCGCGTGTTTGATTTCATTCCGGCTGCCGTAATTAATGGCGACCGTAAAAACCAGATCCGAGTTGTTTTTTGAATTTTCAACCGCGTAATCGATACAATTAAGAATATCGTCGCCGAGGCCCTCCCGCTGACCGATATGAAGGATTTTCACACCGTGTTTGCTGATCTCCTGGAATTCCTTTTGAAAGGTATCCAGAAAAATCTGTTTCAGGCCTTTTAATTCATATTCGGGTCTTCCCCAATTTTCGGTCGAAAAAGCAAAGACGGTCAGGTATTTTATGCCAAATTCAAGGCAGGCATTAATCACCTCGCGTAAATTCGTCACGCCCTGCTGATGACCGGCCATTCGCGGCAACCCTCTTTGCGCCGCCCAACGACCGTTCCCATCCATGATGATCGCAATATGGCGGGGAATCCGTTCGGGAGGTATGGTAGATAACGCTTCGCTCATATCCGCGCTCATACTTCCATGATTTCCTTTTCTTTGGCTTTCCCAACTTCATCGACTTTCACGATCCATTGATCGGTAACTTTTTGGAGCCGCTCTTCGGCTTTCTTCCGTTCATCCTCAGAGAACAGTTTTTCTTTCTCGCCATCCTTAAGGTCTTTCATGATGTCACGGCGAACATTGCGAACCGCCACCCGCGCTTCTTCCAGCCGGTTGTTGACGAGCTTCATCAAATCTCTTCTGCGCTCTTCCGTGAGCGGCGGGAGCGTCAGGCGGATCGCTTTTCCGTCATTACTGGGGGTCAAACCCAACTCAGAAGTTTGAATCACTTTTTCCATCGCTTTGATCAAACTTGATTCAAAAGGCCGAACCATAATCGTTCGTGCATCCGGAATACTGATGGTGGAAACCTGGCTGAAAGGCGTCGGTGCTCCATAGTATTCGACAGTCAATCTCTCGACCAACGCCGGCGTAGCGCGACCGGTGCGAATACCCTCCAAATCTTCTTCAAGTACTTTGATTGCGCTTTTCATTCGGTTTTCTGCATCATTTAAAATGTCGTTAACCATCGGAAACTCCTTCTTTTTTTCATTTGAAGCATATTGAATCTAAATAAGGCGGATGAAAGGGACTTCCAGCCTGTGTTCATTATACTCGTTCATGGATTTGAGACAACAAAAAAACCGTCCGTCTGTTGGGAATTGGGAACTGCCAGTTCTGCCTCATCTTTCGACTGGTTTGGGTCAGCAGCCGCCACCGGCACAGTGGGAGTAAACGCATCCCCCGCGAATGGTTGAACTACTCCGGTTCCCGGATTATTGGAAACCGGCCCAGTCCGCTGGTAGAGATCCAAATCATTAATCAATATTCGCACCGTATCAAAATACGGCTCATACTCCGGATTGGACTCCATCTCAAGCAGGATCGTCCGCAGCGCATCCATATCCACCGGATCCGAAAGCTGCCGGATCCGCGAATAAGAACGACCGATATCTTCAGTAGCCTGATACGATTGAGCGATCAGAAGGATGTATTGTTTTTGAAAATCCGCATGCAATGAACGGGGGGTAACATCATAGTACCGGGTGGGATTGAAAACCCAGCCATAAAGAATCCCGCATATCAAGCCAATCACCAGACCGGTAACCAGATAAAAGTGCCCGCGCCGCTGTGGTCTAACCATCATTGCCCTCCGTGGGAAACGGGTTGTTTTCCACCGGAACCGGTTCAAACGGGTCTACTTCCACGGGAACGTCAAGGTCAGGCTCAGCCGTCGCGGGAGGGACATATTCAATGAAAAAATCACCCGATGAGCCGCCTTCTTCACTGCTGCCACCGATCGCAGCGTTCAATTTATATAATAAATCCAAATCGGTTTCCGCATAACCAAGATTTTCAGCAATCTTAATCGCATCGCTGACCGCCTGTTCCGGAGATTCACTCATCAACCGGTCAAGCCGCAGGATGGTCTGAAAAAGCGCCGGATCCTGACCAAAAATCTCGGCGGTCATTAAGACATAATCCGCTTTATAATCCTGCCGGAGATCATAAAAAGTGGCGTCGACAAATTTCACCGGGTTAACCACCCAGGTGTAATACAATCCAAGCGCAATCCCCACGGCAATCATAATGAAAAACCAGATTAATCTTGTTACACGCATAATCCAACCAAACCGCTTTCGTTTTTAATTCGGTATCAATTACAAAAATTGTCTTCAACGTTGGAGTTCAACGGGAGCACAATGCGCTCCCCTGCACAGCGCCACGTTGGAGGATGTCCCATCAAAATTTCGAACCCCACTTTTCACACCCTTTATTAATTATAGTTTACCCTGAAGCGCTTTTTATTCAAGCGTTTTGCTTTCTTCCTCCAGCTCAGTAATCAGCCTTGTATATCGGACAGCAAACAGCGCAAAAATGACCCCCAAACCACCGGCAATGAGCCGCCCTGCAAACGTCCAGGGCGAAGACGCAACGCCTGCGCGTAGAACCGGCAGAAAAGTCATGGCGAACAAGCCCAGCAGACAAAGCGTCGCCCACAAAGAAGCATTCCGGATCGCCCGAACCGTCAAAAGCTGGCCGGCAAGATCGCTGTGAAGGACAAAAGGCGTTCCGTCATGCTTCTTTTCGACCAGGAAGAGCTCTTTGTTATAACCGCCCGGCAAAGTCGCGAGCTGTCCCCAGCCTTTTGCGAAAGGGCGCCAACGAAGCTTGCCGAAAGAAAGATTCAGATTGATATTCTTCGTCAGAACGCGAAAACCGGACTGTTCAAGGAATTGCCGGTAGGTTTTCGCCTCGCGATATGATTTATCCGCCACAAACGCAACAGAATAAGAAAAATCTCCCGGCTGGCACTGCTCAAAGGTATACCAGCAGACGCCGCAGTTTTTCAGTCGATACCCTTTCCCGGCCATCTCGTTGAGCCACTGCTCCTGGCCCTCCACAAAATCAAAGAAATAACGAAAGATTGTTTTTGTCATTTCGGTTCCTCTCCAACTCAGACATGCTGCGAGGGCAACCGTACTACGCTAGGTTGCCCCTGCACAAACGATTCTTTCGTTGCGAATAGTATGACAGTAAACATCTGACTCTTGACACCCTGATCAAGAATGATAGACATGTCAAAAGAAGAAGTAGCCACCTCCGCGATTACCGTCAATCTGCGTCAGAATTCGAACTGCTGCAGCCCTTCGCATTCGTCCAAAAATGGTTTCAGCTCCGCCGCAATGGCTTTCACGCCGTCCGGAATGTCGCTTTCAATATTCAGCGGCATCAGCGGGTCGTGCAGCGACATTCGCAA
>CALCQT010000083.1 GCA_937894825.1 uncultured Anaerolineaceae bacterium | reverse complement strand
GATATAGGCGCCGGCATAGTTCAAATTCAGGATGTCTCTGGCAATTTCCACCCTGATGCTGAACTATGCCGGCGCCTATATCGCTATGCATTTTGTTCAGAATGTGTTTTTGGATAAAAGTTTGGACGCTAAACTGGTGCAGACCATGATGATCGACCCATCCATTCAGCTTCCCCGGATTTTATCGGATCAGAAGCTCCATTGGGGCTTTGCGATTGCACTGCTCCTGGTTGCGGCGACCTGGTTTCTGATGAACCGGACTGTGTTTGGGTATGAAGCACGAATGAGCGGATACAATGTTGATTTCTGTAATTATGGCGGCATCAGCAGTAAAAAAATTATGTACGGGGTGCTCATTCTCAGCGGCGTTATCTGCGGTTTTGCCGGTGTGATCGAAGTGTTGGGCGTCAATTACCGTTATGTTCACAATACATATGTGTCTGCCAGTTATGCCTGGATTGGTCTGAACGCCGCGTTGATTTCCGGCTATAACCCGATCGGGATTTTATTTACCTCGATTATTCTGGCCGGCATTTCGACCGGTGGCGCGGCGATTGCGCGTTCAACCTCTGTTCCGCTCGAGATCTCATCGATTATCCAGGGCTGTATCACACTCTTTATCTCGGCGCGTATTGTCATCCGGCTTCAACACCGGCGAAAATCCGTACCGACGCCGCCGGCTGCAACCTTATCGGCGCCGGCTGTTTCCGGCTCGGAAAGGAGCGTTGAAGTATGACATTCGATGCGAATTATCTTGCGGTCGTGTTTAACTCCACGCTGCGCATGATGACGCCCATTCTGTACGTCGGATTGGGGTCTGCGCTCTGCAACCGGGTCTTTATTTTCAATATCGGGCTGGAAGGAACCATGCTGACCGGTGCGTTTGCGGCCATCGTGGCAAATTATTTTACCGGCAGCGTGATTATTTCGCTGCTGACCGCAATGATTTCAGCAATGATCGTTTCCTGGGTGGCGGGAATTTTTATGGTCAAATTCAAGGGCGCGATGCTGGTCGTTGGCGTCTCTATTAACACACTCATGGCGGGGGTGACGACGTTTTTGATGCAGACCATATTTGGCGTCAAGGGCGCTTATGTCAGCACGGATCTGGTCAGCCTGCCCAAAGTGGACGTGAGTTTTCTGAGCCGCTGGCCGGTCGTGCAGGCCATGTTCAGCTCTCTGACCTGGTTGGATTTGTTTGCCTTTGTCCTGGCGATACTCCTGTATTTCTTCCTGTTTAGGACGGTGACCGGTTTCCATATGCGTTCCGTCGGCATTAATAAAACCGCGGCAACCAGTCTCGGCATTAACGCTGACCGGCTGCAGATTGGCACCATTGCCTTTTCCGGGCTGCTTTCCGGAATCGGCGGCTGTCTGCTGACGATGGGCGGGGTGACCATGTTCGCGCAGAACATTACGGCCGGCCGCGGTTTCATCGCCATGGCGGCTGCGACTCTGGGTGCGGCGCATCCGCTGGGTGTGGTCGTCGGCAGCGGCTTTTTTGGGTTTGCACAATCCATGGCCAATATGCTGCAGAACTCAGCCATCAGCAGCCAGCTGACGATGGCGCTGCCGTATCTGGCCACCATCCTGGCGCTGGCGATTTATAATTTTGCACAACAGCGCCGTTGAAAAATAAAGGAGCGAAGAAGTGTTATGGAATATGATTTTTCTTATTATTTGAAAAGTGCCGCTTATGTGAAGGAACGGATTAATTTTACGCCTGAGATCGGGATTGTATTAGGAACCGGGTTGGGCGAACTGGCGAACGAGATTGAAGACGCGGTTGTCATTCCTTACCCCGAGATTCCGAACTTTCTGGTCTCGACCGCACCGTCCCATGCCGGAAAACTGGTTTCGGGAAAGCTGGCCGGCCGGCATGTGGTTTGTATGGCAGGGCGTTTTCATTACTATGAAGGCTATTCTTTTGAGCAGCTGTCGGCGCCTGTCCGCCTGTTCAAGAATCTGGGCGTTGAAAAGGTTATTCTGACCAATGCCGCGGGCGCTGTTAACGCGGCGTATCAACCGGGTGACGTGATGATCATTTCCGACCATATTAATTTGATGGGCGTCAGTCCGACGCGCGGGCGGAATCTTTCGGAATTCGGGAACCGTTTCTTTGACGTCAGCGATCTCTATGCGTGGAAACTGCGCGAAATTGCCAAACAATGCGCGGAGGGCAGCGGCTTGACTGTCCACGAAGGTGTTTACCACTTTTTCACCGGCCCGCAATTTGAAACCCCGGCGGAGATCCGAGCGGTGCGGGTGTTGGGCGCGGATGCGGTGGGCATGTCCACTGTTCCGGAAGCGCTGACCGCTGCGCATTGCGGACTGCCGGTGCTGGGGCTTTCTCTGATGACCAATATGGCGGCCGGGATGATCGAAAACCGCCCGGTCGGCGGGGGCGAAGTTGAGGAGACCGCACAGCGCGTCTCAGTGCTTTTCCGAGCCTATGTCAAATCCATACTTACAAAAATGTAAAGGAAATTTATGAGAAGCTTGTTCACAAATGCCGATATTCTCACTTTCGAAAATGATTGGCGCGTGATTGAAAAAGGATACTTAGGGATTGAAAATGACCGGATTATTTATCTGGGAGAGAACAAACCGGAGGGCGTTTTTGATGCGGTGCGGGATTTTAGCGGCCATGCGTTGATTCCCGGTCTGTACAATCTGCATTCGCATACACCGATGTCCCTGTTACGGGGACTGGGCAGCGGGCTGCCGCTGGATCGCTGGCTATTTGAGCAGATGCTCCCGGTGGAACGACGGATGACACCGGGACATTTGAGCGTGGGGAACCGGATTGCCATGATGGAAATGTTGGCTTCCGGTGTGGTCAGTTTTTCCGATATGTATCATCATCCGTCCAGCTATGCTGCGGATGTGGTTGCGTCCGGTATGCGGGCCAATTTGGGCCATCCGACGATGGAGATGCTCAATGACGATCCGGCTGCCCGCGCTGCCAGAATCCAGGAATCCATCGACTTCTTTGATCAATGGCATGGCTGCGCGGAAGGCAGGCTGCTGGCCGATTTTGCGATCCATGCGGAATACACCACGTCGGCGGAGTCGGTTCGGCGGTATACCGAGCTCTGTAAAGAGCGCCGGGCCCGTCTGCAAGTCCACATCTCCGAAACACTGAAAGAACATCAAGAATGTAAACAGCGGCATGGGAAAACGCCGGTGCGCTTCTTTTATGATCTGGATGTCTTCGACAATCCGACCTGCGCGGCCCATTGCGTTGCGGTTGAGCCGGAGGATATGGACCTGCTGAAAGAGAAAGATGTGACTGTGGTTCACAATCCGTCCAGTAATATGAAGTTAGGCAGCGGTTTTATGCCGATTGCGGAGATGCGGAAACGCGGGATTCGGATCACGCTTGGAACAGACGGTGACGCCAGTAATAACAATCAAAACCTGTTTGAAGAAATGCATTTGGCGGCGATGATCCATAGCGGATATATGCAGGATCCCACGCTGCTGCCGGTCGGTGATCTGTTTAAAATGGCGACTATCGACGGTGCAACTGCACAGGGACGCGCAGACTGTGGGAACCTGGCTGTCGACATGAAAGCGGATGTTGTCGCGATCGACCTGGATTCGCCGCATCTGATGCCGAATCACGACCTTCTTTCGCTGCTGGTCTATTCCGCCCAGGCTTCGGATGTTGTGATGACGATGGTAGATGGAAAAGTTTTGTATGATAACAGAGAATTTTTGACGATTGATAAAGATCGCGTCCGCCATGATCTGAATGATGCTATGAAAACGTTATTCTAATTTGAAAATCGAGAGGAGTGATGATGGAAAGAGCGGATCAGGGGCTCGCTTTCATGCTGCAGTATGAAAATGTCGCCTGGTATGAGGATGGCGCGGTACGAATTTTGGACCGCCGGATCTATCCGACCAGAGTCGAATTTGTTGTGTGTAAGGATCACCGGGAAGTGGCTCAAGCCATCACGGATATGGTCACGCAGAGTGCCGGGCCTTATACCGCGGCTGCGATGGGGATGGCGCTGGCGGCGTTTGAATGTCGGGACCAATCTGAAAGCGGACAGCGGGAATATTTGCGGCAGGCAGCCGGGACGATTGCACATGCCCGCCCGACAACAACCGACCGGATGAAGATCATTGTGCAGGGCTGTATGGATGCGGCAGAGAAGGCCCGGGAAGCGGGAGAAAATATCAGCGAGGCGATTGTCCGGCATACGGTTGTTTCGAATAATGCCCGCTATAATAAAATTGGCAAAATGGCGTCCTATTTGGTGGATATGTTCCCACAGAACGGGAAAGTGCTGACACAGTGCTTTGGGGAAACGATTGTCGGCCAAATGTTGAAAGAAGCGAAAAAACGCGGCAATGCCCTGAAGCTGTATTGTGCGGAAACCCGCCCCTATTTTCAGGGGGCGCGGCTGACCGCGAGTGTGGCCAGAGATATGGGCTTTGATGTTACCGTTATTACCGATAATATGCCGGCTTTCGCGATCCAAAATGAGGGTATCGATGTGTTTACCTCCGCGGCCGACGTGATTTGCCAGGACGGGTATATTGTCAATAAAGTCGGAACCTTTCAAATTGCAATCGTGGCGAAATATTTAGGCATTCCGTATTTTGTCTCCGGATCACCGGACAAAGGACACCCGGAGGTCGGAACGGTGAAAATTGAGATGCGCGATCCGGAATTTGTTCTCCAAGCCATGGGTGTTCGCACAGCGATGGAAGGTGTGAAAGGGTACTACCCTTCATTTGATATTACACCACCCCATCTGGTCAGTGGTGTGGTTACAGAGTGCGGAATTTTTTCGCCTTATGACTTGAAACGGTATTACCGGGATGGAAATCCCGGTGAATATGAGACGATTATTGGCGTTTAGGCGTGGGACAGGGATGATGAACAGGATTGAAGCTGTAAAACAGGACGTCGTTCGGATTGCCAAACAGGGTTTTGATCAAAAAATGTTTGCCGGTACCAGCGGGAACCTCTCCGCATATCTGCGGGAGGAGGATTTGATGTTGATCACGCCGACCAGTTTGCGTTATGAGATCATGACGGCGGACGACGTGGTGTCGATGAAATTGGATGGCACCGTTCTTGACAGTCGCCGGAAACCTTCATCGGAATGGCGGATGCATGCGGCAATTTATGAACTATTTGACGGGGTTGACGCGGTGGTTCACACGCATTCTCCCTATGCGACGGCTTTTGCGGTTGTGAACGAGCCGATTCCGGCGATTCTGATAGAGATGATCCCGTTTCTTGGCGGGGACGTTCCCTGTGCGCCTTACGCGGCGCCGGGATCGCATGAATTGGGCCGTGTTGTGGTGGACAGTCTGCGAACGGGCAGGAATGGTTGCCTGATGAGCAATCATGGCGTGGTTACCGTAGGAAAGGACCTGGAACAGGCCTATATCCGTGCCGAGTATGTTGAGGATGCTGCGATGATTTTGCATCACGCGAAACAGATTGGAACGCCGGTCATGCTTTCCTGATGGCGCAAGCCGGCCAGTTGGTGGTTTTTCGAGAGAAGTGC
>CALCQT010000082.1 GCA_937894825.1 uncultured Anaerolineaceae bacterium | reverse complement strand
CACGCCGGGTTATGGAAGCGTGGCCCGCTACTGGGCGTTGAATGTTCAGCACGCCAATGAGGAGAATGAAGGTTCCAGTCCGGCGGACCCGGTTTTGGTGTTACAGGCCATGGGTCGCAAGATCGGCTTTATTCCGGCTGCCGCCCGTCTGGCCGACCCCAAACGGGAGATGCCGCTGCAAATCTACATGACTGAATCCAAAGTCAGTCTGTCAGAGTTGGCAGATAATGTCAACGATGAGCTCAAGCGAAGCAAGCGTTGCATCGTCGTGGTTTCGGAAGGATTTGACGTCGGCGATATCGGCGCCCGCCGGGACAATTTCGGTCATGTCTCCTTTGGCGCCAGCCAGATCAGTGTCTCGCAGGCCGTAGTTAACTACCTGAACGAACACGGTCTGAAAGCCAAAGGGCTGGCACGGGGCGACACGCCCGGAACGGATCAGCGGCGAAATATGATCTACGCTTCCACAGTCGACATGGAAGAGGCTTACAAACTGGGCCAGCAGGCGGTCCTGATCGCGGCAAATGGAGAATCCGGCTACATGAGCACGATTCTTCGCAATCCAGGCCCCATCTACAGCGTTCGTTATGACAAGGCGCCGCTGGAAGTCGTGGCAAATTCCGAACGGTTTTTCCCGGAATCCTGGATCGCGCCGAGCCGGATGGATGTCACCGATGATTTCATCCGTTACGCCCGCCCACTGATCGGCGACAACTGGCCGGCGATCCCGCTGCTCAACGGTATTCAGCGTTTTGCCAGAATTGAACCGTTGTTCGTATCGCAGACACTGCCGTCCTATATCCCGCAGGGATTGAGATAAGAGGATCATTTATGCAGCGAAACATGAAAGCCTGGCTCAGCGACATGCTGGAAGCGAAGGTGAAAAAGGCCATGCCGGTTTTGTCCTTCCCGGCGATCCAATTAATGGGAATCAATGTGCCGGAATTAATTTCCAGCAGTGACAACCAGGCGAAAGCAATGAAGCTGATCACTGAACGGGTGGATACAGCCGCTTCGCTCAGTCTGATGGACCTATCCGTGGAGGCAGCGTGTTTTGGCTCTGCCATCCACAAATCAGAATTCGAAGTGCCAACCGTAACCGGCAGCATTGTTTCCACAAAAGAAGACGCCGAATCTCTGGCGCTCCCTTCCGCAGGCAGCGGACGCACCGGTATTTATATTGAAGCTGTAAAAAAAGCTGTCGCACAGGTCACAGACCGGCCGGTATTGGCTGGAACGATCGGGCCTTTTTCGCTTGCCGGCCGATTAATGAACGTCACAGACATCATGGTCTATTGCTACGATGATCCGGACATGGTTCATATCGTCATGGAAAAAGCTGCCGCGTTTTGTATTGATTATGCACTCGCGTTCAAAGCTGCCGGCGCCAATGGTGTCGTTATGGCAGAACCGCTGACCGGAATCCTGTCCCCGCGTCTGGCAAAGAATTTCTCTGCACCCTATGTGAAAAAGATCGTGGACGCAGTCCAGGATGATAATTTTATTGTGATCTACCATAACTGCGGAAACAACACCATCCAGATGATTGAATCCATCCTTTCAACCGGAGCAGCGGCGTATCATTTTGGGAATAGTATTGATCTGGCGGAAATGCTGACCAAAATTCCGCAGGATACCATCGTGATGGGAAATATCAGTCCGAGCAATGAATTTAATGACGGGACGCCGGCGTCCATCCAAAAAGCCACGCTGGCATTGTTGGAAAAATGCGGCGAATATCCGAATTTTGTCATCTCCTCCGGCTGCGACATTCCCCCGATGGCGAAATGGGAAAACATTGACGCGTTCTTTGCCGCAATCAAAACGTATTATGATAGAATCTGATCATCATAGTATCAATAAAAAAATCTGAGGGTACAAATATGGCAGATAGTATTAATGAAATTAAAGAAGCCATTATTGATGGCTTGCAGAAGGTTGTCCCCGGAAAAGTCCAGCAGGCCTTGGATGAAGGGATTGACCCTGAAACCATTCTGAATAAGGCAATGATCGATGCGATGTCCGAAGTCGGACAGCTCTTCGAAGACGGCGAGTTTTTTGTGCCGGAAATGCTGGTCGCCGCGCGCGCCATGGCCGCAGGAATGGATATTTTGAAACCTTATCTCCAACAGGCCGACATTAAATCGACCGGCAAAGTGATCCTCGGAACAGTACAGGGTGACTTGCATGACATCGGAAAGAATCTGGTTGGCATGATGCTCGAGGGAGCCGCATTCGAAGTGATCGATCTTGGCACAGACGTTCCGCCCGAAAAATTTGTCGAAGCAGTCAAAGAGAGCGGCGCCCAGATCGTCGCCATGTCCGCACTGCTGACAACGACCATGCCCGCCATGAAGACCACCATCGAAGCGCTGGAAAACGCCGGCGTACGCGACCGGATCAAAGTCATGGTCGGCGGCGCGCCGCTGTCAGACCAGTACGCGAAAGAAATCAATGCGGACGGCTACTCCTCAGACGCTAACCGGGCGGTGTCGCTGGCAAAATCGCTGATCTCGGCGGCCTGATTCCGGTCCGGGTCTCCAAGACAAGACACCAGCGCTCATTTCGCAGACAAAACGATGCCCTCAGGTTCAGGGCATCGTTTTCAGTTACCACAGTTCGCCTATGAAGCGGATCCAGCCATGATTGAGGCGTTAAAAGAACCATACCCGATCAATCATGTTTTGAAATTTCTTTAACCGTTTATAATATTGAGGAATTTTCAGATGAACAATCATCTTTTCTCATATCTGGCATTATTTTTCGGCGTTTTCGCTTTATCCACTTCTGCGATTTTTGTAAAGTTGGCGCATGCACCCTCAGGAATCACAGCTTTCTACCGTCTGTTTTTCACGTTTCTGATCTTGTTACCATTTTTACTGGCTGACAAAAAAAATTGGCGGCAGCTGTCATCATTATCCGGAAAAGAATGGGGGTTGGGGCTGTTATCCGGGCTGTTGCTCGGGATCCATTACGTACTATGGTTTGAATCACTGCGTTATACGTCAACCGCCAGTTCAACGGTCATCGTCTCGTTACAGCCGTTGTTCGCCATCGCCGGCGGGTTTTTCCTGTTTGGCGAATGTCTGAACAAAAATGCGTTCATCGGCTGCGCTGTCGCGATCATGGGTTGTTTTATTATCGGCTGGGGAGATTTTCAGTTAAGTTCGCAGGCCTTATTTGGGGATCTGCTGGCATTTCTCGCTGCCGGGATCATCACCGCTTATTTCTTTATCGGCCAGGTCCTGCGGAAGAAATTATCGGTCATCCCTTATTCCATCTTGGGATATGGCAGCAGCAGCCTGTTTTTGGCCCTGTACGCGATCATCCAACGGAATTCTTTCATTCAGTATCCGCTGCAGACCTGGGCCGCTTTCCTTGGATTAGCACTTATCGCGACAATTTTCGGACAAATGGTATTCAACTGGCTGCTGCAATGGCTATCCGCAACGGTCATCTCGATCGGCATTTTGGGTGAACCGGTCGGAACCTGCATCCTGGCATATTTCATCCTGCATGAAGTCATTTCGCTGCGGCAAGCCATCGGTATTGGAATTATCCTGACTGGGATGGCGCTATTCTTATCGCAAAACAAGATCTCCGCAGAGACAGCACCGCATGAATGAAGAGTCAAGTGTCAAAACTTGTCTTGCCAGATAGTTTTTCTTAGTCCGTGATCGGAGCCATCTTTAGCTTACATTGCTTTTGAAATACTACCGATTCTTTTTTAGACTAAATCAGTTACTGTTTTTGTTTTTATAAAACCGTTTTGCTTTTGCACGGTTTCCACAGTCTGCCATTGAACACCAGCGTCTACTACGATTTCGACTTGTGTCCAAGAACAAAAGGCCACACGGATATCCTTCACATTTCTTAACCCTGCTCAAATCACTTTCTGAAGTCAGAACGTTAATTGCGGATTCAACAATTGGTGAAAACATACAATCAAGTTCCTCTTCACCACTAAAAAAATCCAATGAATATTTGTTTTCCGTTCGAACTATTTTTACGTTCTTATAAGCATCAGCCAAGAATTTATTCAAAGCAGAAAGATCTTTCAATGAGGGTGTTTCTTGATTTGAAACAGAACTAAATATCCGGAAAATTGATTCTCTTAGCTCAATTGCTTGCTGTAGAACCATATCAGCTTGAGACTGGCAATTTTCAGCCCTTTTAAGTAATGCGAATGCTTGTTGGTTTGTAAGAATATTGGTATTCAAACTCCAGTCTATAAGCTTTTTGTAACTTGTTAGTGACTCTTTTGCTTTCTCATGGCTATCATGCCAACTTACCGTATTGGTAAAATCCAAACATAATCTTCCACCTAGTGATTCTTGTTTCTGTGCGATGTTTTTTATTTGAGACATGTGGCTACTTCTTTCTTCTCTCTATAATTTTTCAAAAGTTCTTAAATTCGCAAACGATAACTTCGACTTTTATTCTCATCAACCATTATAAAGCGTATTGACAGTTATAATCAACTATTCTACAATATAACCATCTAATTATATATAGAGAGTTATACACATACGCTATATGGGTTGAATATTACTCATCAAAAGAAACAAAATAAACATTTGAAGGGAGAAATCGAAAATGAAAATTGAAATCTATCCGCTAACCCCAAAACGCTGGTGGGATGTTGAACAGTTGTTTGGTAAACAAGGCGCTTGTGAAGGGTTTTGGCGTCTGCCTCTGCGGCATCCGGGACATCCGCAATTATGGCCCCTGCTCAAAACAGCACAATTCACGCAAAAGGATTGTTCATAGCTATGAAGCAATTACTACTACGAAACAAAAAAGAAATGATTAAATACTTTATCGGAGCGTTCATCACAATAATTCCAAATTTGCTCATCACTTTCACTATTTCGTATTCTTTTGGTATGTTGACTGCTACAACAAAAGAGGGAATGATCAGGATTGGGCTTACTTCATTTGTGATCCTTATGACGCAACCGCTTATCTATATTTTCTCCAGGGCACTCCGAATCGGTTTCAGTCGAGATATCCTTTTGGATGTCCGAAAAGAATCATTTAAGAAAATATCTGATTTAAGTGTACAAGAATTTGGACAATCATCAAAAGAAACCTACTTATCAGAAATGATTTCAGATTTTAACCTTTTTGAAAGAGATTTTTTTCTATCGATCCTCAATATGATTTCAAGCGGGGGAACTTTCGTCGGTGGTATCTTAATTCTCTGGTTTTTCGTTTCACCTGTTATTGCGTTATCTACCGTAACAATAACGGTGGTTTTATATCTGATTTCCCGTATCTTTGAGTCCCCGGTTAGAAAAACCCTTCAAGAGAATCAGGACGCTAATGTTGATTACAACATGGAGTTGTCTAATATACTGAATGGGCTCGAAATAATGAAATTGTATCAGGTAGAACATGCATTCAAGAAGATTGTGAGAGCCACTATCAGAAAATTAGAAAATATTAAGAATCATTATCGAGTCTTAAATGGGACACAAACGGCTTTAGCGCAAGGAATTGCTTCGACATATCAAGTCATCGTGCTGGTTTATGCCACATATATTTGGACAATTGGAAAGATTGAAATGACTGCATTAGTACTTGTTTTCAATTTAATGGGACGCCTTGTGTGGAGTTTCATTGAGGTTACATCCTATTTAAATCGATATAAAGCCAGTATAGATGTGTATAACCGTTTGACAAACAGAACCAGCACGATAAAAAAAGGAATCGAGAAACTGGATGCGTTTCAATTTTTAATTGTCAAAGGGCTTAATTACGCTTACGGCGATCATCAAGTCTTCAATAATTTAAACTTTAGCTTTGAAAAAGGTTCTAAAACTTTGATCTATGGCCCATCCGGTATCGGTAAGACAACTTTATTGAACTGTATCACGCAAACTTATTCGGATTATACAGGTTTGGTTCAGGTAAATGGATTCGATTTAAGAGAAATTGACCCGGATAGTTTCATGGAGAAGATAGGTTATATTCGGCAAAATCATTTTATGTTCGATGAAAGCATAAGATACAATATCACGCTTAATGAACATTATGATGAATTGAAGTTAATTCAGGTGTTAAAAGATGTGGATTTATGGAGCTGGGTGCAAAGTATGGAAGATGGATTGGATCACCAGCTTAAATCAAATGGCTCGAATGTATCTGGCGGACAAAAGCAGAGATTGTCGATTGCGCGTGAACTTTACCATGATTGTGAAGTTCTCTTCGTAGATGAACCATCTGCCAGTTTAGATGATGAAACATCGAAACATATTTACGATACCCTGCTATCTCTCAATCGTACGATTGTTTGTGTGTCGCATCGTCATTTAGATTATTTGAAAACTCGTTTTAGTCACATTATTGACCTGGGGAATACACAGCAATGAGAAAAAAAAGATTTGGAAGTAGAAAACATTTACTCTATTTAGTTCTGACTTCAATTTTGGGAGCGGTGTTTTATGTCCTAATGACAATAAAGTTAGGCGAAATCGTAGATTATGGATATGATGGCAACTTGAATGGCATGTTTTCTTTAATTCCATTTTTTATATCAATGGTCTTTTTAAACTTTATAACGGAAATCTTCAACACACGTGTAAAAGCTTCTTATATTAAACATAGCTTAATATTGATGAAAGAAGCGTATATTAACAAACTCATAAAACAAGACATTACCCAGCTTCAAAAAGATTTTCTACCGAAATACCGATCTCAGTTAACACAAGATATCGACCGTTACGAAGTGCGTTTTTTTGAACAAATTCCAATATTCTTGTCAATCAGTATCATGGGAATCTCGTCAATTGTTATTCTCTATACTGTCAGCCCGCTTGTAGCTATCGGCGCTGTTTTGCTGATCATCATTTTCATAATAATCACAGCTAAATCCGGAGAACCTGTGCGCAGAGGCGAATCCAAGAAATCAAAATCATTAAATACGTACACATCATTTTTGGAAGAAAGTTTAGACGGATTCGAAGTTATCAAACAACATCAGTTGGAAGAAACACGTATGAGGATTTTTTCGAAACATGCCAGGAAAGTACAGGAAGATAATTATGACTTGGATAATGAAATGACGTATGTGTATGCAAAAAACATGTCAGGTCAGATGATTTTCATTTGGGGTTCGATTGTCGGCGGTTTATTTTTTGCGAATATTGAGGGCACCGGATTTGGTGATGTTGTCAAGGTCATTATGGCGTTCTCGAATGTTATGTTACATATGGAACAACTCGTTCCAACCATTACTCAAATGATTTCAATTCAAGAAGTATTAAATGAGTTTGATAACACGCTTACAGTACCGGAAACTTACCGTCCCGAATCAGTTCGTGAATTTCATGAGTTCACTTTTGAAGATACTGACCTTGGATATTCCGATCCAATATTAAGAAATGTCAACATCAAAATTCAGAATGGCGAGAAAGTATTGATCGTTGGTTCAAGTGGCGCCGGTAAAAGTACGATTCTAAAAACAATGCGTCAATCTCTTTTGCCACTGAAAGGTCATGTCAAGCTGAATCAAATTCAGTCAAACAAAATCAATGCACTAGATTATTATCGACTTTTCGCAACGGTTGATCAAGTTGGATTTATTTTCAACGGAACGTTGAAAGAAAATATTACCTTACATCAAGATATTCCAACTGACCGAATTAGAGAAGCAATGAGGAGAGTTCACTTAGAAGAGCTTGATTTAATGATGGAACTCATCAACAATGGAGCGAACTTATCCGGAGGACAACGTGCCAGGCTTCTAGGCGCACGGGCGTTATGTTTAAAGGCTTCGATTATTATTTGTGATGAAATCTTCGCGGCACTAGACAATGAAATTGCTCGAACGATTGAGAAAGACTTATTAAAAACGAATCAAGCAGTTGTTAATGTCAGTCATATTTATTTTGAAGAAAACCTTGATACCTATGACAGCATTTATCTGGTTGAGGATGGTGAAGTGAAGACAGTAAACGAGAAAGATGTAATCATTAATAAGATGCTTAAGGTTTAGTAATCCAGGAACAATTTTTAGCAGGACTGTTGCGGGATGGCCAAATCTCCGGCTATCACCATCAAAGACAATTAGATGGTTATCGTGCAGGATGCAGTTCGTTGTCGATCGCGGCAATCCGAAACAGTGAATAAAACTAATAGGGCAGGATAGCAAAATCTATCCTG
>CALCQT010000081.1 GCA_937894825.1 uncultured Anaerolineaceae bacterium | reverse complement strand
GACCACCGAGATCTACGCTCTTTCCCTACACGACGCTCTTCCGATCTCAGTATTGCGAAAATTTCTTGCTTTTTTCGCATATACTTCCTCTGGAAAACCCCAGACCTGGTTTTATCGTTGAGGATGTCTCAGGCCCGACGGGACGCGAACGCGTCCCTTTCGGGATTCGACATGACAGGTTTGTTGTTCAATATTTATCGTGCTGAGCACGATAAATATTGAACAACAGGATCAGGATATTCTACTTTTGCTGTCTGAATTTTGAATTTGCAGAATTCCCTGCCGCCGAGCGGATACACTTCTTTGGCGGCAGATTTCGTTAATTAAACCTGGCACAAAACTTGCTGGTATATGGTTGAAAGGGCTGTTGGATGAAACGACGATTTTTTCTTTTTCTGCTGGCGATTCTGGTCGTCCTGATTGGGACTTCCTGTATGCGTTCGCAAAGCAAAGGGGTGACGTCGAGCGCTTTTGTGCCGCCGACACTGATCGCGACATCTGTGAAAACACCCACGGTGGATCCGTTTCGCCCGACAGAGGATTTGCGAGACCCCTGTGACGATCAGCTTACCTTTGTTGACGACGTCACGGTTCCGGACGGGACGGTTTTTGCTCCGGGAGAGGAAATTGTCAAGACCTGGAAAGTGAAAAATTCCGGCACCTGTGAATGGCTGTCAAAATATACCATCCGGCAATTGAGCGGCAGCAGCATGGGCGCGGAGCAGAAGCAGAAATTGCATCCGATCGCACCGGGAGAAAACGGGGATATTACGATTACGTTTACCGCTCCGGAGACGCCAGGCAGTTATTATAGTCAGTGGCAGGCGTATAACGCGCAGGGAAAATCGTTTGGACAGGACTTTTTCCTGGATATCGTGGTGCAGATACCGGAAGCGACGCCATAAATTTTTGCGTTTGGATTTGCATGAATCATATGAAAAGGAGATATTACCCCTGGTCTGAAATTCCTTCCGGATTGTTCAGGCAACTATCATGATCAGCAAGACCGGGGTCAATCCGGGAAGTTGAGCGGGATAAGGGAACTTTAATGATGAGAAAAAAGATATTTGTATGCTTTCAGGTTATCGTATTTGCCACATCCGTTTTTCTGATGGCGGTGCGTCCGGTTGACGCCGTGTCTCAGCCTGCGAACCAATCAACCAACTGGTGGAATCAGGACCTGAACCGATACTGGCAGGCAGATCGGGATACTCCCAACCAGGCCAGAGACAGTTGGGTTTCGGAACTGGCTCCAAGCGATTTTGGAACACTGCCGGAAGTAACGCCGGATTTTAATTGGTCTGATGAAAGGTACGGTGAGGATTATTCCGGCTGGTATTGGTATCCGGAAGACGGTACGGAAAACCTGAATACCGAATATTTTGATTATTCGGGTGGAGCCTTTGGCGAACCGATGAGTTCTTCACAATCCGGGACGGCGCCGGTTGCGGCATCTGTTTCCGGTTTCGTCGGGTATCCGCAAACCTATAATCTGGATTGTGAAACCCGCTCAGCAGTCGATTTGGCGGCTTTTTTCGGTTTGAGCATTGACGCGTTTGAATTCCGCTGGCGAAACATTGCCAGGCCCGGAGAGACAAATATCAACAGCCATCCCTTCCGCCAGTACCCTATGGAAGAGATGAT
>CALCQT010000080.1 GCA_937894825.1 uncultured Anaerolineaceae bacterium | reverse complement strand
TAACTAATCTCTTTCGAACTGAATGTAAAATAAGGCGTTGTAAAAAAGAAATTAAAAACCAAAACGCTTAAAAAAGAGGCAATCACGCCATACAGGTACCCGGCTGTCACGCGGGAAACCAGTAGCACCGTCAGAATATAGATCATGATCGCATTCTGCTCGCCCAGATTGACCTGATGCAGAATATAAGAAATGACAGTCGCCGCCGAAACAAGCAAAACCATGCGCAGAAAATCTTTCCAGGAAAAGTAAAACGGGCTGGCCTGCTCTTTAAAATATTCCGAAGCGTATGGTTGGTGCGGAAGGCGATCGGGAATCATGTGAATTTCCGCCTGCGGTAAACCGAGAATCAACTTATCCTCAAAATCCAACGTGAAAAAACCTTTTAATCCTCTCCGCCTGCGGCTTTTTCCGATCACGATATTGCTAATACCCGAGTACTTCGCATACGCGATAACCGTCTCTGCGATATCCTGTCCCGGTAAAGTGATGGTCTCGGCGCCCAATTTCTCTGCCAATTCCAAATTTTCTGACAATCCCTTTTTCTGGTCCGCCGTTCGATCAGAAGTCCGGGCCGTATCCACGTGCAGCGCGATCCATTCAACTTGAAAGGCATTCGCGGCGCTCGCGGTCCAGCGAATACATTTTGCCGATGAAGGCGAAGAACCAACACAAACCAGCCATCTTGAATTAGCCTTTTTTTGAGGCGTTTCGGTTTCCTGCCGGTTCTCTGCGCTGACCCGCAGGGTCGCTTTCCGCAGAGCGGCCTCCCGCAGCAATTTGAGATTCTCAATGGATAAAAAGTCATCCGGTATGGCTCTGTAGTTCTGTTCCTTATAACGAGTCAGCAACGCATCCGGCTCGATATCGATAATGTTGATCCGGTCCGCCTGATCAAACAGGGTATCCGGAATCCGCTCCACACCCTGCCGGCCGGTAATACCTTCGATAATATCCGACATACTGTCAATATTTTCAATATTAATCGTCGTATACACGTTGATTCCGGCCCGGAGCAATTCTTCTACATCCTGATACCGTTTACGATTCCTGGCGCCAGCCGGATTTTCAGATGCCAGCTCATCAATGATCAAAATTGCCGGCTTCCGTCGCAGCGCCAGGTCAAGATTAAACTCACCTTCACCATGTTCCGAAAGAAAAGGCAGTTTGCGGGCGACTTCCAACGTCTCTGGGCTGGATTGGGTGTTAATCGTGCCAATCATCAGATCCGCGCCGGATTTGAGCAATTCGGCAGCTTCATCCAGCATGGCATAAGTCTTTCCTACACAGGGAGCATATCCGAGAAATATTTTTAATTTTCCGATCGGGGAAGGCATTGGTTTCATTTTTTTCCGGTCAATACCGCCCGAACCATGCGGCGGGAAATGTAATTGTCCTTCACAACAGAATAATTCTCACAGGTCACCAGCGTCACCCAATCCTGTTCCTCATGTTTTAGCAAGGTCTTCAAGTCCTTCGGACCGATCAGCTCATTACTGCGGATCTCATAAGTGTAGGTCACGCCATACGCGCTGATCGTAAAAGTATCCCCATAGCGCAACGACTTCAGCGACGCAAACGGCCCCGGTTGATCCCAGGCGTTCCAGACGTGCGCCGTCAGCACGGTATTCCCGTTCCAGGTCGGAAAAGCAGACCCTGCCAGCCACCCCGCCTCAGAGTCCAGCCAGGTCAGGTCCCAGCCATCCTCAGACTCCGGCACGCCTACGATCGGCACTTCCAGTTGCATCGCGGGGATGTGCAGCGTCAGTCCCGTGCCGGCATATAGTTTCATGGCATTCTGCTCCGGCAATTCTATTATACGTCCGACTGAAAAGCCGGTGCGCGGAATTTCCCTGCCGGCCACCTCAACTGGCGGATCATAAT
>CALCQT010000079.1 GCA_937894825.1 uncultured Anaerolineaceae bacterium | reverse complement strand
GACTGGAGTTCAGACGTGTGCTCTTCCGATCTCAACCCATAGTAAAAGACGTTGGCTTTGGTTTTTTCAGCCATCGGGCGAACCCAGGGATCGTCATAATTCAGGATCGCATATCCATTTTCCGGTAATGCGCGCACCAGTTCGCTTTTTCCGAGCGCAATAGCCTCGATGGAACCGGCCCGTTCAGCATGGACCGTACCAACATTGGTGATCAGGCCGATTTCCGGTTTGGCGATCCCGCAGAGCAGATCAATTTCACCGGCGACATAGAAACCCATCTCCAGCACTGCGATCTGGTGGCCTTTCCCGGCCTGGAGCAGTGTCAATGGCAACCCAATCTCGTTATTCAGGTTTCCGGTGTTTTTCAGTGTGAAGAAGCGTTTGCTAAGTACCTCTGCGACCAGTTCTTTGGTGGTAGATTTTCCCACCGTACCCGTGATACCGATCACTTTGATCTTTAACTGATCCCGGTGAAAGGCCGCGATTTTTTGCAGCGCTTCGATCGTGTTCTCCACCCGGATGCAGAATGGAAATGCGGGAAAACCGGCAGCTGAAATTTCTCCTGCGTTCACCTGCCGTAAATCAATCGTCGGATAATCCGCGGAGCAATCCTGCTGTACAAGCGCAGCCAGCGCGCCTTTCTGGAATGCCTGCGGAATATATTGGTGCCCGTCTGTTTTTTCTCCCGGTGTGGCAATAAACAGTGCGCCGCGGATTGTTTGGCGGCTGTCGACAACCGCTTCGCTGAAAATGCGCTCGGGTCCGCCGATCTTAATCAAAGTCAGTGCCTGAACAACTTCCGCTAATGAGAACATGGCATTCCTTTCCTTAATTGTCAATCCACTACTGTCACCAGTAGTAATAATCCTCTGAATCGGCGGAAGGGCATTCGTCTGTGTAAAGACACGCCAGCTGCCGATCTGTCGGGAGACCCAGATACGGATAAACCGCATTCATTATTTCACTGAACAAGGGCGCTGACACTTCAGATCCCCAGATGTTGACCAAAGGTTCCTGAAGCCAAACATACGTGACAAACTTTGGATCCTCTGCCGGACCCCAACCGACAAAGGATGCGTTTGTGACGTTCAGGACATAGCCTTCGCCTTCTTTCGCAATTTCGCCGGTACCGGTTTTTCCGGCCACGCGGGTATACTCCATTAAGGCGTCCGACGCTTCAATGTCCAGTGAAGTCGCCAGCATTTCAGTGACCGTTTTCGCCGACTCGGCTGTGATCGGCTGTCCGGCGACCTCAGGCTTCGTCACTTCCGTGTGATCGTCAAAATAAATTTCTTTTACGATATAGGGTTTCATGATCACCCCGTCATTCGCAAGCGCGCCGACCGCGGCGATCATCTGAATCGCTGTCGTCATAATTCCTTGTCCGAACGAATTGGTCGGCAGCGAAATCTGCGTCCAAAAACCGTCGCCCGGTTTTGAGATCGGATAATAATCCTCATGGGCCAGTTCAATGCCGGTTGGCTGATTCAAACCGAACGCATCCAAATATTCATAGAATTTCTCCGTTCCCAGCTGTTCTGATATCCAGGACAGACAGGTATTCAATGAATGCTGCATACAACCAACCATCGTTTGCGGTCCCCATGCCCCACGGTCCCAGTTGTAGATCGGGACGCCCATGCTCATATACGTACCGGTATCATTATAAATTGTCTCCGGTTTGATGACGCCGGCGTCAATTGCTGCTGCCAGTGTGATCACCTTAAAAACCGAGCCGGTCTCGTAAGGCTGCATGACGGCCGGATTGTAACGGTTGTCTTTGGTAAATAAGGTGGCCGATTCCCAATATTCATTCAGGTTGATTCTGGGATAAGTCGCCATGGCAAGAATTTCACCGGTTTCGGGATTCGAAATGACAACCGTTCCGCTTTTTGCTTTGTTGCTTTCCACAGCCTTCTGAATCGCTTCTTCAACCATGCTTTGGATTTTTCGATCAATTGTCAGAACGATCGAGGCCCCCTGTGGGAGACTGGGAATGTTCTCCGGGACGTTTGGATCAAGTGAAAAACGGTAGCTGATTGTTTCGCCGGCCAGAATATTGTCATAATACTGTTCAATTCCGTAAGAGGCGCCTGCAGAAGGATTCAAATATGGGTAGAATCCAATAATATTGGACGCAAGATCGCCGTTGGGATAGGAGCGGTGAATGTTGGGATAAGCAATAACCGAATTCAATGTTTCCCGCGTTGATGTTTTGCTCTCGAAACTGGTCAACGGCCGTTCATTGAGAAATTTCTGTACCATTTCGATTTTTTCAATTTGCTCTTTGGTGGCGAAGTTGGTCAACGGTCTTTCGACAGCAACGTTGGCCTG
>CALCQT010000078.1 GCA_937894825.1 uncultured Anaerolineaceae bacterium | reverse complement strand
AAGACGACATCGTCCGCATCGAGGATGATTTCGGCAGAGTTTAGCTGGAAATAAAAAAAGCGCCATCTGGCGCTTTTTTTATTTCCAATTCACATCATTCCTTTTCGTATGGCGTCCCGCTCGCAGCCGGCCCAACGCTGCCGCCAACCAAGCCGGCCAGAACCACCATCGTCACGATATACGGAAGCATATTGATAAACTGACCCGGGATCCGGGACCCGAGCACAGAGACAGACGTCGCCATCGAATCCGCAAACCCAAACAGCAGCCCGGCCAGCATTGTACCGACCGGATTCCAGTTTCCAAAATTCATGGCAGCGAGACCAATAAAGCCTTTTCCCGCTGTCATCCCCTCGTCAAACCGTCCGACGGATCCCAGTGAAAAATAGGCGCCGGCAAATCCCGCAATCATGCCGCCCAGAATCACAGCCTGATAGCGGGTCTTAAACACATTGATTCCAAGCGTATCAGCGGCTTTCGGATGCTCACCAACCGAGCGAAGGCGCAGACCCCAACGCGTTCTGAACAGAGCAAATTGCAGAATAATCAACAGTAAAAACATCCCGTAAACAAACAGGCTGTTGTTGAAAAAGATCGGCCCAATAAACGGGATATCCGCAAGGATCGGGATGGAAACATTCGGGAAGCGAGGCGTTTTATTAAGATTCTGGTATCGCTGCAAGTACATCGAAGAAATATAACTGGTCATACCGGTGGAGAAAATATTGATCACCGTACCGGAGATGACCTGATTGATTTTGTATTTGATCGACAGCCAGGCATGGACAGTCGCCAACAGCGCGCCGCCAATCATAGCGGCGCCCAGGCCAATCCAGATATTTTTACTGATGGAGCCAAATACCGCTCCCAGCATCGCGCCCATCAGCATCATCCCTTCGATTGCAACGTTCACCACACCGGAGCGCTCACACAGAAGCCCCCCGAAGCCCCCCAGAATGATCGGTACCGCCATTGCCACCGCAGAGGACAACATCCCGGCCAGGTTCAACCGTTTATCCGCCGAAACATAAAGCAGAAAAGCGAATACAAAAATTAAACAACACGAGACCAGCACGGAAAAGGTGGCACGTCCAAACCCGGATAAAAATTGGAAAGCTCCGATCAGCATCAGGACAACGCCACAGATTGTCAGAGCAAGATTGGACTGGATTTGCCAGTCAGCCACAACACCGCGCGTCACGCCGCCGGGCGTCATCCCGAAGGTTGAAAGTGTATTCGCAGTCAGACCATTTTTGAAAACCAATAAAACCAGTAAGCCGAAACACACAAAAATCAGTCCGGCCACACGTTCCCGAGCGCTGGCGTTCCGTTTCGCCAAAATAGTTTTCGTTTCCATCACTGCCCCCCTTCGTTCGAAACGTTGACCGCCTCAACCGAAATTGTGGTTTTTCTGTTTTTCAGGCGAAAAACTGTCCGAATAATCGCAGGAGCCGCAATAAACATCAGAATAAAGGCCTGCACAATAGAAACAATATCCAGCGGGATTCCGGTATTAGACATCATATTTCGTGAACCGGTTTTCAGGAAACCGAATAAAAAGGCCGACAGGATACATCCAAGCGGATTATTGTTTGCCAGCAACGCCAGTGCAATCGAATTAAACCCGTATCCGGATGAAACACCCAACCCCATGGTATACGTCACGCCCAATACCTGTGTTGCTCCGCACAACCCTGCCAGGGCCCCGGATATCGTCATCCCCAGCACTATCCAAACCCCGATATTCACACCGGCATATTTTGCGGCAAATTTGTTCGCACCAGCCATTTGGAGCATCCGGCCACCTGTCGTTTTGAACAGAAAAAACCAGACCGCTACCGCCATGAACAGCGCGAAAAAGAACCCCCAATGCAAGTTCAATGGTTTCGGGAATATCAACGGAAGTCTGGCGGATTCCTGCACAGCATTGGAAATAGGCATCCCACCGCTGCCTGCTTTTGTCATCGGACCCGTTAGCAGATACTCAACCAGGCGTAAAGCAATATAATTCATCATGATCGTATTAATCACTTCATGCGCGCCAGTCTTTGCTTTCAACCAACCCGGCACGAACCCCCACAGGCCGCCGGCAACAACCGCGGCCAGAATCGTAAGCGGGAGGTGGATATAAGCGGGCAGCCCGGTGATGTTATATCCCACAAACGTCGCGGCCAGCGCCCCGACATAGATTTGTCCTTCTCCGCCGATGTTAAATACACCGGCTCGAAATCCGCAACGGCCAGGCCGGAAAAAATATACGGCGTCGTTTCAACCAGACTTTGCAATATCGGTTTAAATGCCCGGTCAATCTTCTCTCCGGTTTTCAAAGCCTCAACGATCCTGGCGGGATCGCCAAAAGCACCGGTAAAAAGCATGCTATAGGCTTTGCCGACAATTTGGAAAGTTGTTTTTATGCCAGCCCAGAATCCTTCTCCAAATGCCGAATAAACATCGCTGGACGTCAAAATAATTATGACGGCGCCAAGAAATAAACCTGAAATAATTGCTAAAAAAGGAATTTGGATCGCAGCCCAGAATTTTGAGAAAAAGCCCTCCCGATGCCCCGGGCGCTTCGATAATTCCTCAAGGAAGATCTCACCAGTTCCCTGTTCAGGCTTGTTGTCCTGATCTGGTACATTATTGGTCATCTTCATGGGATTCTCCTTCATACTGCCTCTGTCTCGATTGAATTCGCGTTAGCAGACGCGTCCATTTCAGGATGCAATCCTGCCATGTATAAACCAATTTCAGATTTTGTCACCTTATTTGCATCCAAAGTCGCCACAGCCTCGCCTTTATACATCACTAAAATACGATCGGACAAGTCCATTATTTCATCCAGTTCTGAAGAAATCAGCAAAATGCCGCAACCCTTGTCACGCATATTCAGTAATTGACCATGGATGTACTCGATGGAACCGACATCTAAACCGCGAGTCGGCTGGGAGGCGACAATAAAACGGTTTTCCCGGCTTAATTCCCGCGCCACAATCACTTTCTGCTGATTCCCACCGGAAAGCGCACCAACTTCTGTCAATGGACCGGGGGTTCGCACATC
>CALCQT010000077.1 GCA_937894825.1 uncultured Anaerolineaceae bacterium | reverse complement strand
AACGGTTTTTTGATCAATCGAATTTGGACGACGTAATGAAAGCAGAGGGGATATGGATATTTTGAATCTTGTGGATAAGCTGGAGGAACTTTTCAGTCAAGGCCGTTCAATTCCATTGACCCATAACGTGATTTTGGATGAAGATCAGATGCTGGATATCATCGATCAGATGCGTGTATCCATCCCTGACGAGATCAAGCGGAGTCAGCAGGTATTGGCGCAGCGGGACCGGATTCTGGCTCAGGCCAAGGAGGAACATGAACGGACGCTGGAGATTGCCAGGGAGAAACGTGAACAGCTCATTTCTTCCAATGAAGTCACCATCGAAGCGCGCAAACGGGCCGACCAGATCATTTCTCAGGCCTATACAGAGGCGGAAGTGATTAAGCGGGAAGCGGATAAATACGCGCTGGATACGTTAAAACGGCTCGAATATGAGATGGATCGCTCTATGAATCAGATCCGCAACGGGATTCGTTCACTGCAGCGCGAGCAGGACGCCAATCAGCCTGAAAGCTAATTCAGAACATCTTTGCTGACCTCATCCAGGCGCAGACTGACCGACTGGCTGGCTGAGTTTCTACCCATGGTAATCCCATAAATAACATCGGCCGTCTCAACCGTATTCCGGTTGTGTGTAACGACAATAAATTGTGTGTCCCTGCCCAATTCCTTGAGCAGTTCACAGAACCGGCCCACGTTGGCCTCGTCCAGCGCCGCGTCGACTTCATCCAGGACGCAGAATGGCGTCGGGCTGACGCGCAGCAGCGCGAAAACCAGCGCGACAGAGGTGAGGCTGCGCTCCCCGCCGGAGAGCAGTGAAAGTTCCTGTTCGCGGTGCCCCGGCAACTTGGCCTCGATATCGATGCCGGAGCGGGTCAGGTCGTCCGGCTCTGTCAGGACCAGTTTGGCGGAACCACCGCCGAAGAGGCGGGTGAACATGGCTCTGAACTCAATCTGCACTTTTTCGAAAGTCTCCTGGAAAGCGTTTTTCATCATTCCGTCCAGTTCCTCAACCACTTTGCGCAGGTCGCGATCGGCTTTCTCGAGGTCGTTTTTCTGTGTCTGCAGGAAGGTGAACCGTTCGCGGACGGTTTTATATTCCTCAATGGCCTCCGGATTGACGGCGCCCATGCGGTACAGGAGGGATTTCTGGCGGGAAATCTGCTCTTCCAGTTCATCCGGCACCTGCTCAACCCGCGGCAGCCGGTCCACCATGTCGCCCAGCGGAAGCGGTGTTTGTCCCGGGATCTGCGCGGAATAATCCAGCGCCACCAGGCCGAAGTCATCCTCGATTTTTGCTTTCAGCGTATCCAGATTGTCGTTCTGCCGGGCCACATCCAGTTGGGTCTGGCTCAGCGTTTTTTCCGCGGCGCTGGTTCTTTCGCGGAAAAGCTGGCTTTCCGTCTGCGCGACGCTCAATTCCGCCTCATGCCCGGCCAGCAGCACCTCTTCCGGTGCGATTTCCGCTTCAATCGCCGCGGCGTGTTCCGTGAGTTCGCTTGAAGTGGTCTGCAGCGTGACTCTCTGAAGGCCGATTTCCTCAATCTGGCGCTGGGTGGATGCAATGCGCTTTTCGGCTTCTTCTTTTTTCTGTTGGTCTTTCAGGATTCGGCCTTCAAGATCGGCAAGACGGGTCTGGACTTCGCGGATGGTTTTCTGCGCCACGGTCCATTCCAGTGTCCAATGATGAACCTGATTCTGCAGTTCGTCCAGTTGGATCTGATGGATGGCGGCGGACAGGTCCTGAATCGTTTTCTGCAGTTCGCTGCGTTCTGTCTCCAGCGCCGCGCTCTGGGTCTGGTCCTGTGCCATGCTTTCCGTCGCTGCCTGGATCTGCCGGGCGGCTTCCTGCATGCGCTGATTCATGAAGGCGGCGCTCTGTTCTTTTTTTTGAATTTCGAGCGTTAACCGGGCGTTGTTTTTGCGGATCGTATCCAGTTCCGCTCCCGCTTTTGCGATGACGCCGCCGGCTTGCCTTTCCGCGTCCTGAGCCGCGCTGATGCGCTGTGTGATGCCTTGAAGGTCCGCTGAGAGGCGGTTGACGGATTCTTCCGCCAAACGGATGCCGCCGCGAATTTCCTCGCGCTCCCGGGTGCGGGCAAAAATCTGATGACGGGTTTCCGTGCCGGAGATGACGCTGCCGTTGGCATGAAAGACGTCGCCTTCCGGGGTGACGATGGATTGCCCGATCCGCAAGGCAGGCTGCGCAGTGATGGCGCGTTCACGACTTTCGGCCAGGAAAATATGCCGGAACAGACGTTCGGCCAACGGGCGGCTCTCTTCGTTGAATGTGATCCGGTCCAACAGGCTCGGAAGCCCTGCCGGTTGACCGGAAGCCTCGGGGCCTTCCTGCTGCGGTTGGTAATGTTCGGCCAGCAGGACGGCCCGTCCGTTATTGCCGCTGCGCAGCAGATCCATCAATTGGCGCCAGTCCTGCGGGTCGGTCAGAATAGCATCCAGGTTTTCACCCAGCGCTGCCGCGGCTGCGACTTCATATTCCTTCGGGATGACAAAACGGCTGTCCAGCGAGCGCAGATTTTGCTTGATTCGCCCCTGTTTGGCGATTTTCGCTAAGAATTGCGCGCCCTGATTCAGGCCTGAAAGGCTCCGTTCAGCGTCTTCCAGCACATTGAGCTGGGCTGCCGCTTTGGCCAGCCCGGCCTCGGCCTGGTTCTTTTCGGACTGCAATCCGGCGCGTTCTTTTTCCAGGGTCTGCAATTCGCGGCGCAGCGCCTCTCGCTGGGCTGTAATTTCTGCCAGGCTGCTTTCGGCTTCTTTCAGATTGGCTTCGCCTGCCTGCTGTTCCGCCTGTGCGGTCGCCAGGGCGGAAAGCGCCTCCGCGGCGGCGGTTTTCTGTGTTTCAATGCCCTGCGTCAGTGAAGCGATCTGTCCCTCGAATTCTTCGCGCCGGGTTGCGAACCGGACCAGAGAATTTTCGATGGTATTCAGCGCGCGATGTTTTTCCGAGCGGTCTTTCTGAAGCTGGCGCAGTTCATTTTGCTTTTCCTGCAGCTCGCGCTCATAGGTTTCCTTTTCGGCCAGTGCTTCGGCACTGGTCTGGTTCAGCGCGGTCAACTCCGCCGCGATTTTCCCGGTTTGTGTCTGCAAAAGCTCCAAATCCGCGCTCAGCAGATCGGAATCGGACCGTACGCCCGCGGCTTGTTGATTGGCGGCGCTCAGCCGTTCATCCAGGACGGCCGTTTCACGGGTGGTTTGTTCAAGCCGGTGATGCGCCTCGGAAAGGCGGTTGTGCAGGTCGCTGAGTCCCAGCCGTTCGGATCGAACGGTTTCCTGCAGGCGGGTCATTTTTTCCTCGCAGGCGGCCAGTTCCCGCCGCATTTGTTCGGTCTTTTCCTCTTGAGCGCGGTGCCGTTCCAACGCGCTCACCAGGTTCTCCTGCGCGTAATGCCAGTGGAATCCATACCACTCGCGCAGCAGTGTCTTGAGACCGGTTTTGATGCGCTCGTAATCGGCCGCTTTGCGGGATTGCCGTTCCAGGCTGTGGACACGCGGTTCCAGTTCGCTCAGGATATCGTTGATGCGTTCCATATTTCTGCGGGTGGCATCCAGGCGGTTCAGCGCCTCTTCCCGCCGGCTGCGAAAGAGCCCGATACCGGCCGCTTCTTCGAAGAAACGGCGCCGGTCATCCGGTTTCAGTGAGAGCGCATTGTCAATGGCGCCCTGGCCGATGATGGTGTAGGTGCGTTCGGCCAACCCGGATTGTCCCAACAGCTCGTTGATATCGCGCAGGCGGACTTTTTGCCCGTTGATCAGATATTCGTTATCGCCGTCCCGGAAAGCCCGGCGGGTGATCTGGACTTCTTCGTAGTCGATCGGCAGCCAGTGATCCTGATTGTTGAACAGAATGGAAGCGGACGCCATCCCGGCGCGCGCTTTTTGGTCCGAGCCGGTGAAAATCATATCGACCGTTTTGCGTCCGCGCAGCAGCGTGAACGACTGTTCGCCGAGTACCCAGCGGATTGCGTCCGCGATGTTGGACTTCCCGGAGCCGTTCGGTCCGACGATGGCGGTGATCCGGGCGGGAAATTCGAAGCGTGTTTTATTCGCAAAGGTCTTATACCCCTGCAATTCGATGGATTTTAATCGTGTAGTCATTTATCTTTCAGGATAAGGTTCTCTGTCGGAGGCTGAATGGATTACAGGACGGGATTATTGCCCGTAGATCCCATACCCAAGGTTGACCAGCGCGTCCTGCGCCGCCATTTTTGTGGCGACCTGTTTGCTGGTGCCGCGCCCCTTGCCGAGTGTCTCTTCCCCGACGACGACTTCGATTTCATAGATTTTGGAGTGATCGGGACCCAATTCCCGCACAACGACGTAGCGGGGGATTTGCATTTCCTGTGCCTGAACGATCTCCTGCAGGCGGCTTTTGGGGTCGTCTCCCTTATGATTGGAGACGATATCATCCAGAGAATCGGTAATAAACGGCAGGATGAAATCCTGTACCGCATCAATGCCCTGATCAAGGTAGATGGCGCCGATGACCGCTTCGAAGGCGTCACAGAGCAGCGCGGTTTTGGTTTTGCCGCCGGCCTGCAGTTCACCTTTCCCGAGCCGCAAGGCTTTGCCCAGATTGATCTGGCGGGCGAATTCGGCCAGTTGTTCCGTGTGAACAAGCGCTGAGCGGTATTTGGTCAAATCGCCTTCGGGCATTTCCGGCAGTTTGTTATACAGCCAGGCGCCGACGACGAAATCCAGTACGGCGTCGCCCAGAAATTTAAGCCGTTCGTTATCTT
>CALCQT010000076.1 GCA_937894825.1 uncultured Anaerolineaceae bacterium | reverse complement strand
GGACCATGTGCTTGCCAGCCTGGTATATGACTGGACTCCGATGCTCGTTGATATTATTGAGAATATCGATAAAGGAATTCTGGGCGGAAAGGCTTATGACCTGACTTTTGCCAATGAAGGGTTGCAGATTTGGTGGAATACAGCGGATCTGCCTGATGTCGCGACTGATGCGTTAATTGCGATGAGCGATTCTTTGATCGATCAGATTAATTCAGGAGAAATTACGCCGCTTCCGGCGCAATGATTTCGGAAAAGCAGGTTTTACATATTGTTTTGATTTTTTAATCGAATACTTTCCAGTTTTGCGGAAGGTATACCAAATAAGGAGATAAGAAATGTTAAAGAAATTTTCGGTACTTTGTCTGGCAATTATTGTTCTTTTCACCGTGGCGATCCTGCCGGCTATGGCAGCGGATGGCGTTTTCCGCGTGGCGATGATCATGCCCTCGAAAATAAATGACTATTCATTCAGTCAGTCAATGTATGAAGCGCTGAAGAAAGTACAGACCGAAGTAGGGGCTGACGTTTTCGAGATTGTTTATTCGGAAGATATGTTCAACGTGGCCGATGCCCGTGAGGCGATCCGTGATTATGCCGACACCGGTTTTGATCTGGTCATCGCGCATGGTTCGCAGTATGGTACTTCCATTCAGGAAATCGCGCCGGATTATCCGGAAACCGCTTTTGCCTGGGGTAACGGCACCGATTTTTACGGCTTGGATAATGTTTCCGTCTATCAAGCCAGTGCTGAGCAGGGCGGTTATGTGTTCGGCCAGATTGCGGCGGCCGTCAGCGCGAATGGTAAATTGGGCGTTTGCGGCCCGGTTGAATCAGGCGACGCGAAAACCTATATTGATGGGTTCAAGAATGGCGCCGCTGTGGCTGGCGCGGAAGTCAGCGTAACCTATACCTCCTCTTTCTCAGACGTTTCTCTGATGTCGGCAGCGGCGGAAACGCACATGGAAGAAGGCGCGACAATCCTCACCGGTACCTCCCAATCCATTCCGGGCGCGGTCAGTGTTGTGAAAGAACGCGGTGGGCTGTGGTTGGGTGTGCAGTGGGATACCATCCCGCTTGCACCCGAGAATGTGCTGGCCAGTCTGGTATATGACTGGACTCCGATTCTGGACGACATTATCGGCAATATGGGACAGGGTATCCTGGGCGGAAAGGCCTATGATCTCACGTTCGCTAACGGCGGACTGCAGATTTTATGGAATATTGAGAATCTTGGCGATGTCATCACACCGGAGCTGATTGAATTGGGTGATTCGTTGGCAGAGCAGATTATTGCAGGCGAGATTTCTCCGTTACCTGCGGAATAACCCTGAAGCATTCTGACGCAGGGCTCGGAGCTCGGCAGTAAGCGCGTGAATGAAGGATATTCCGCAATTGTCAATATGCGGAATATCCTCATCTGTACCGCGCTTCGAAAAAAAATCTTTGCTGCTTTCATAGTTTTATACTTTTGGCAGTATAGAACTATGAAAACAACAAATTTAAGTTTTTCTGATAAGCAAGCCTGAAACTTTTTCATACTTAAGGAATTAACGAATGCAAGAAAACAATGCGTGTGCATCTGCAACCTGTCAAATCGAAAATTTGAAAATGGTTGATATTACGAAAAAATTCCCCGGTGTACTGGCGAATGATTGTGTGAATCTGGAAGTCAACGCGGGCGAAATTCTTGCCCTGCTGGGTGAGAATGGCGCGGGCAAGAGTACGTTGATGAAGCAGCTCTACGGTTTGTACCGACCTGACAGCGGGCAAATCCTGATCAACGGGAAAGAACAGAATTTCACCTCGCCGACAGACGCGATCAACGCTGGTATCGGGATGATTCACCAACATTTTATGCTGGTTTCCAACCTGACGGTTCTCGAGAACATTGCACTGGGGCTGAAATCCAGCCGGGGGCCTTTCCTTGATCTTGACGTGGTTGCAAAACGGGTGCTTGAGATCTGTGAAACCTACAAACTGAAATTGAAGTTGAACGCCTATATCTGGCAGTTGGCGGTCGGTGAACAGCAGCGGGTCGAAATTGTCAAAGCGCTTTACCGTGGGGCGGATCTGTTGATTTTGGATGAACCGACGGCAGTGTTGACGCCACAGGAAGTTGACGAGTTGTTTTTGGTTCTGGAAAAAATGGCGAATGAGGGGCACTCCCTGATCTTCATCTCTCATAAACTGCACGAGGTGATCAAGATCAGCGATGGGGTAACCATTTTGCGCGACGGAAAAAGCGTTGGCTATCGAAAAAATGAAAACCTTACCAAGACCGAACTGGCGGAAATGATGGTGGGGCGTCCGGTCGTGCTGCAATATGAACGGGAACTACCGAAGGTTGGCGAGGTAAAACTGAAGATCAGCGATCTGTGGGTGCAGAATGATTGGGAAGAAGATCAGGTTTGCGGCGTTTCCCTGGAAATCCGGGCCGGTGAGATTTTGGGGTTAGCCGGCGTCTCCGGCAACGGACAGCGAGAGTTGGCGCAGGCATTGGCCGGGCTGCGTGCACCGGTAAAAGGCCGGATTGAAATTTGCGGTGCAGAGATGACCAAAGCGACTCCATATAACCGGAATCTGGCTGGGCAGTCGTACATTCCTGAGGAGCGAAACAAGGAAGGGATTGTGCGGGATTTTAATATTTGCGAGAATTTTATTCTGGAAGATCATGATAAAAAGCCCTATTCCAATCATACGATTTTCAATTTTCCGAATATTGAAGCGGCCACGCAGAAAGCGGTCAAAGATTTTGTTGTAAAGACGCCTTCACTGAAGACATTGGTGAAAAATTTGTCCGGTGGCAATGTGCAAAAGCTGATCATGGCCAGAGAACTGACGCGGAATCCCAAGGTGCTGATCGCTGCGCAACCCACCCGCGGTGTTGATATCGGCGCTTCCGAATATATTCATAAACGGTTACTGCAGCAGCGCGACGCCGGAACAGCCACGCTGCTGATATCGGAGGATCTGGATGAGATTCGCGCTCTATCGGACCGGATTGCGGTCATCTTTGAAGGACGAATCATGGGTATTGTTGATGGCCCATCGGCGACAGCAGAAAAACTGGGCTTGATGATGGCTGGCGTCGTTGAGGAGTCGGCTGCGAAATAATCAGCGTGACTGCTGATTATTCTTCCGAGACGTCAGGAAGGAAGGGCATTTTAGGCCCTTCAACGCCAAGCATTTCGCTCAGTGCTGCCCGCATGGCAGTGCGGTCGTCCCAATCATATTCGATTGTCCCAAAGCACATAGACTGTTCATGGCCTTTCCCGGAAGCGATCACAATATCGCCCGGTTTCGCCATGGATAAGCCGAGCCGGATGGCATTGCGCCGGTCTCCCTCCACAAAAAGGTTTTTGTCAAGAATCGCACCGTTTTTTACCGCTTCATCCGCCATGTCTTTCAGGATCGCCGGCAGCGGTTCCGTTCGCGGATCTTCGGCTGTCAGAATCGTGATGTCCGCTTTTTTGACGGAGACGACCGGCATCATTCGCCGTTTATCGCGATCCCGTAATCCAGCCGAGCCATAAATGACAATCACCCGTTGGTCCGAGGTGCCATTCGCGACGACCGGCAGCATGGCACGGGCGGATTCAAGCGCGTTTTGTAACGCGTTCGGTGTGTGCGCAAAGTCTACAATCGCGGTAAACGGCTGGCCGTAATCAATGATTTCCATTCGGCCCGGAATGGCTGCGACCGCCTGGATGCCCTCCGCAGCTGTTTCCGGGCTGACTCCCAAGCCGTACACTGCTGCGGTCATTGCTGCCAGGATGTTGGCTGTATTGTATGTGCCCAGCATTTTACTGATGACAGGCACTTCTCTGTCCGCTGATCCGTCCGGCAGATTCTTGAAAAGGATGGTGGTTTCCAGCCCGTTCATGGAAGATTTACAGTCGGTGATGCTGCTGACCGCGACCGTCGATTCCCCTTTTGCAGAATAACCGACCTTTTTTACGTCGGTAACTTTTTTCAGAAACTTATATGAATCCACATCATCAATATTGAGAACCGCCAAAGGTTTCAGGCTGCGCGGTTTTTTCCCCAATTCCTGGAAAAGGATCCCTTTCGCGGCAAAATAGGCCTCACGGGAGTTATGATAATCAAGATGTTCATGGGTGATATTCGTGATCACTGCGATGTCAAAATCAATGGCTGCTGTCCGGTGCTGCGCCAGACCGTGTGAAGTCGCTTCGCAAATCACGTGTGTGATACCGGAATTTCGCATATCCGCCAGGTATTTCTGGATTTCCGGACTGTCCGGAGTGGTGACATGAAAACCGGTGTCGACTTCCTTTCCGTCGATTAACGCGGAAACAGTGGAAATCAGCCCGACTTTGAAGCCTGCCTGATGCAGAATATTATAAAGGTAAGTGGAGGTTGTCGTTTTTCCATCCGTTCCGGTGACTCCAATCATGACCATATCGTCGGATGGAAAATGATATAACGCTGCTGAGGCCCAAGCCATTGCCATTCTGGCATCCGCTACCCGGATATACGGAACCGGATAGGGCGTCGGGATCTCTCTTGTACCGATGACTGCGCAGGCGCCGTTTTGAATCGCCTGTTGGATAAAATCATGTCCGTCAACATTCGTTCCTTCCAGCGCAACATAAATGCTGCCTGGCTCGATTTTTCTTGAATCAAAAGATACCTTGTTGTATGTAATGTCTGGATAGTTGCCGGATATACTGCGGATGTCCGGGAGGACTGCGATGCATTGATTCAGTTTTAAACTGTAATCTGCCATGGATGCGC
>CALCQT010000075.1 GCA_937894825.1 uncultured Anaerolineaceae bacterium | reverse complement strand
AAGTCAATACCATCCCGGAGTGGTCAAAAGGATTATTTTGCCGGCGTTATTTTGCCGGTGTCAGATTGTAAAGATCCTTGATTGCGGCCTGATCGGTACAATCGATCGGAGGTGTGTTCGTGCCATCACCGTTCTTGGCAAATCCGGTCCAGATGCCTTCATAGGTCGTTTGGAAGGAGGTCGGGCGGTACATCAATGGGATGGTCGGCAGCTCGCTCAGCCAGATTTTGTTGATTTCGGTATAAATTTCCACCTGTTCATCCATATCGGTTGAAGCGGCGGCCTGATCCAGCAGTTCGTCCACCCGTTCATTGGTGTAACGGTTGAAATTGCGGAAGGCGGCTTCACCCAACGCCGGGACATCCTTGCTGTACAGCGGTGTCCATGCCCAGCGCCACGGGTTGGCGATGGAGGGATCCGGGAACGGGCTCCACATGATGATGTCGAAGTCACCCGCATACATCCGCGGCTGGACAACTGAAAATTCGGGGAAGTCGGTGGTGATATTCAAGCCAATCTTCTTGGCGGATTCGCTCAGGATTTCCAGCGTCATGTTCCAGTCGGACCATCCGGCCGGGCAGGTGGCTTTCCACTCGATCTTGGATCCATCCGGCATTTCGCGGAGGCCGTCGCCGTCCACATCGGCATAGCCGGCCTCATCCAGCAGCGCGTTGGCCGCGGCGATGTTGCCATCCAGATCGGTGGTGTCCCACATCAGATCCAGCATTTCCTCATCGTCATAGTCCAGGTATTGTTTGAACAGATAGTTATTGAAGAGACTGATTTCAATCGGTTCGGTATAACCGCTCATAGCGTTGGTGCCGATGGCCTCAAAATCGAGCGAAAGCGCGATTGCTTTGCGGACCGTGAAATCATCCAGACCCGGGCGATGAATGTTGACGACCAGGGAGGGCATGGAATATCCGAGCTGATAAGGCGCTTCCGGGAAGTAGGTGGTGACCAGTGAATTGCCTTCCGCGTCCACCAAAGTATCCTGCAGTTCCCAGACGTTGGGGAGGAATTGTTGCGAAACATCGACTTCTCCCTGTGAGAAGGCAAGATTGCCGGCGTCGTTGTTTTCATAAAGCGGGTGAACAAAATATTTCACTTCGGTCAGTTTCCCGAACATGGAAGCATCCTGCCCCCAATAATTGTCATCGCGTTCCAAAACGATGCGGGTCTCGTCCCAGAATTTGAGTTTGAATGCGCCGGACCCAATCGGGTCTTCATTGAAATATTGCTGCAGAGCGGTAATTTCATTTAATTCGCCGTCAATCAGTGGCTGCCAGAAATGTTCCGGCAGGATGCGGACGGTGGACAGGAAGCTGGGGAGCATGTGGACATTATACGGTTCTTCCGGGATGGTGAAGCGGACGGTATAATCATCGATTTTTTCGATTTTCTCCAGATAAGTCCAGACGTCAGACCACTGCGTGACATAGCCGAGCACATCCGGGTTGCCGGCGTTATAGGTGAATAACACGTCATCCGCGGTCAGCGGTTCGCCGTCCGACCAATGGGCGGCCGGCTTGATTTTCACGACGATATTATAATCATCTTCCCATACGATCGGTCCATCGGCCAGGAAGGGCTCGTTTTCGTTCGTCAGCATGTTGTACATATACAAATGTTCATAGATTACAGCGCGGCGGTTATCACCGATGGGCCAGGCGATGTTGGCGACAGCGAACGGGTTGAAGTTCACCGGAATACCCCATTGCTGACCATTGGTGGTCAGGCTTTCCTCCCGCGGAATATCCTGAGCGGCGACTGGGACGGCTGCGATGAACAACAGCACAAGGGCAAGCAATACAATACTTTTCTTCATTTTATTCTCCTTTTTCTGAATCTCATTGAATCAGGCGATCCGCCTGAAAACCAATCCAAAGTATGAAAACGTAAGTTTTCTGCCGGATGCGAAAACAGGGACAGTATTTCGCATCCGGCGATGGTTTTGTTATTTTTGCTGATTAAATGTTTGAATGATCCGCTGCAGTCTTTCTTCTGTCAGTGTGTCGTCGGTCCAGGACCGGACACCATGGAGCGGCATGCCGATGATGATATTTTTAAGCATTTCACTGCCTGCGTCTCCCAATCCGCCTTCTTCGTCGGCCGATTGGAAGCGTTTCTCGACCTCCCGAATCAAATCATCGAGGATCTCGTTTGCGCCTGGCAATTGGATCAGGTCCTTGATTAACGTATCCGCTGTGACTTCGAAGGGGATCGGGGTGCCGGCGGCAATTTCAAGCGATTCTTTCAGCCGGATATCCTGCGAGGATGCGCCGATCAAAATGTCATAACTGCCGCCCTCAACATACCAATCGTTCAATTTCACTTCGTAGTAGGCAAAAGCGCGCGGGGTGAGTTCGAAGCGGACCGTTTTTGTTTCACCGGGTTCAAGCGCTACTTTTTCAAATCCCTTTAGTTCTTTTGCCGGACGCGAAATTCCTTCATGTGTGCTTTGCACATAGAGCTGGACGATTTCCTTTCCCTTGATGTTCCCGGTGTTGGTAATATCAACCGAAACCGCCAGCGTTTCACCCTGCTGCAAATGGTTTTTGCTCAGTTTGAGGTTGGTATAGGCGAATGTGGTGTAACTCAGCCCAAAACCGAATGGGAAGCGGACCGGCATCTTTTTCTTATCGTAGTAACGGTATCCGACATAGATCCCTTCCTTATATTCGACCACGTCCCCGTCTCCCGGGAAATTGAGGAAGGACGGGTTGTCTTCCAATTGGTATGGGAAGGTTTCGGCCAGTTTTGCGCTGGGGTTCACCTTTCCAAACAGGACGTCCGCTTCTCCCCCGCCGACTGCCTGACCGCCAAGGTAAGCCTCCAAAATGGCGGAAACGCGATCCGCCCAGGGCATTTCCACCGGCGATCCGTTATGCAGAACGACAACTGTGTTTGGGTTAACCGCTGCCACCGCTTCAACCAGTTCATCCTGGCAGCGCGGCAGACGCATGTGGGTCCGGTCATATCCTTCCGACTCGAAGGTGCCCGGCAGGCCGACAAACAAAACCGCGATATCCGCTGCCCGGGCGGTTTCAACGGCCTCTTTCAGCAGGGCGGGATCGGTTGTGTCGGTCTCATCCTGGAAACCTTGCGCATAGGTGATTTCAGCATATTCCGCGGCGGCCTCCAGCGCTCCGAGCAATTTGCTGGCATTAATATGGGAACTCCCGCTGCCCTGAAAACGCGGTTTTTGAGCGTAGGCGCCGATAAAGGCGATTTTCTTTTCCGGTGAAAGCGGGAGCAGGTTATTTTCGTTTTTCAGCAGCACAATCGTGTCGGCGGCGATTTCGCGCGC
>CALCQT010000074.1 GCA_937894825.1 uncultured Anaerolineaceae bacterium | reverse complement strand
CAATGAAACACCGGACGAGGGAGCGTTGGCCGATGCCAAGGCGTTGGGTGAGGATTTGGCAGCTGCCTGATTGAATGAGCTGATTTGCACACGATATCGGCTTGGCTGTATCGCGTGTTAATTATCGGGTTTTTTTTGCTGATTTTTTCGTAAAAGAAGGCGTCTCGGTGGTCTTGAGGCGCTTTCTTTCATTATTTTGCTTCCCGATTGATAAATTTAAAAAAAGTCCGACTGCGATGATTTACGGCAAGACCTTTCATATCCGCTATCCTGTTTGTATAATGGAAGCAGAGCGGAAAGGAATATTGCGATGGAAAATGAAAAGAGAACGTTTACGACGATTGATGAATATATCGCCGCGGCGCCTGAGGAAACCAGGGAAAAACTGAATTCGTTGCGGGCGATGATTCGGGAGGAAGTTCCGGACGCGGGCGAAAAAATCAGCTATGGTATGCCGACATTCACGTTGCATGGGAATCTGGTGCATTTTGCACTCCAGAAAAAGCACATGGGGTTCTATCCCGCGCCGAGCGGTGTAGCGACCTTTGCAGAAGAACTATCCGGCTACAAAACTTCCAAAGGCGCGGTTCAGTTTCCGTTGTCCGAACCGCTGCCACTGGAATTGATCCGGCGGATCGTGCGCTTTCGGGCCGAAGAAAATCGCGCCGCGGCCCACGCGAAACAGGAAAAAAATTAAATCACAGATTTCTCTTTCAGGGGAGAAAATAGGTTTTGATATCCCGGTTACCCTTGATCAGGCGTCGACGTTCCGGAAGATGTGCCGCTTGCCTGATCCCACAGGACCGGAACCAAGATCCAAAGCAGCATGCGCAGCGGAAAAACCCCCGAGAGCACATGCCGCCAGATGGAACGCACTTCACCGAGGTAAGAAATCGACAGCAGCAGTCCGCTGCCTATGAAGAGGATCAGACAAAAGAGCAGCCAGATTCCCGCATTCATGCCGGCGTTCCGGAAGACTTGCTGCCCGAGCAGCAGGATCAGCAGCAGGTCGATCAGGATGACCGCGGCGGAAAGCGGATGCAGCAGATTGCCGAGGGAATTCGCCCAAAGCGGTTTTTCCTCCGGCTTGCCGTAGAAAAATGGCTGGATGTTTTCTTTAAAAAAAGCGTCCAGATTGTTATAAACCTGCAGAACAGCCCACAGCGGCATGTCCAGCAGGAAGGCCGAATATGCCGAAAGACCGTCCGCTTTTGCCCAACGGATGAAATCTTCCTGTTGATACAGCTCGTTATATTCGGCTGAACCGGCCTGAGCCAGCAAAACCTCACTGACCGGCATCCCTCGTGCCTCAAAAAAAGCCACGCGTTCTGAATATGGAAAGACATTGGCGGCCATATTGTTCAGGAATGGCAGCAGCCAACGTTCGCTTTTTTGGAACGTCTGCTGCTGGAAAATAAAGAACCCCGCCAGCAGGATGGAAAGCGCCAGCGTGAGCAGCGGCGCTTTTCTTGTTTTCAGCCAGCGATAGACACTGCCCGCACTGAAAACAACCGCTAACAGCAGAATGAAATAGGCGTTGGTGTCGCGGGTGAAAAGCCAACAGGCCGTGACGAAGACAAACAAAACTTCGAGCAGGATCTCCTGCCTGCCGGGATCCCGGCCGAAAAAGAGCGGCAGCAGGTGGATCAGCAGCCCCAGCATCAGGACGAACAATGAAAACGAAATCGATTCTGAAAGCAGGATACTGTCCCAATCCGCAATTTGCGGTACGGCGGCGAACGAATAGAGCAGCCCGGCCAGTAATGCTTTTGAGGAGACCCGGCGCAGTTGACTGCATAGGCTCAAGGTGAAAAAGACCCAGGAAAAGATCGACAACAGTGTCTGAAACCGGACCAAAGATTCGGTGCCCGGCTGAACGGCCAATTCCGGTTCTGATCCAAAGAAAGGTTCCGAAAGGACAGTCAATTCGTATTTCTGTTCAGGGTTCAGCAGTTTGATGATCAGCGGCAAGGTGGCCGAGCGCATCTGTTCGAAAAACGAGATGGAAGGGAAATCGGCTGCCGCGGCTTCAAAATAGGAATCCGTGTCGTGGGCCGCTACAGAATCGTTCATGGGGCCGTAGAGGAAGACCCTGCCGGCGATGAAGAACAGCGTGAACGCCAGCGGAAGGATCCAATGGAGGAGTTTTCTTTGTTTCATTCGTGATCCATATGTCTTGATACGTCTCTTAACGGCTGAATAGGATCAGCACCTGTTCACCGGACAGCTGCAAGATGCCATGATCCGGCGCGCTGATTTTTTCGGGCAGGTTCGAGAATTTTCGGCCCCATCGTTCGACATCAGTCACTTCTTTCAGGTTAACTTTGGACGATAACTGGCTGAAGTTCAGGCAGACCAGCGCGGTTTGTTCGGCAGTTTTCCGCAGGAATGCCAGCACGAATTCATTGTCCCGGTCAATCAGCTGCAACGCTCCGGTTTGGAAAACCGGGTTGTCTTTTCGCAGACGGATCAGATCCCGATAAAAAGTCCATAATGATTTCGGGTCATGCAGCATGGCGTTGACATTCCGCTCCGGATAGTCCGGGTGGACTGCGTTCCAGGCCGTCCCGCTGCTGAAACCACCGTTTTTCTGGTTGTTCCATTGCATTGGAGCCCGGCAGCCGTCCCTGCCGCGGTGAAATGGCCAGTTATAGACGCCGACCGGATCCATCAGATCCTGCCGTTTGAGCCGGGTCTGGCGCATGCCGATCTCTTCGCCGTAGTACAACACCGGCGTGCCGCGCAGCAGAATTGTCATTGCCGCAGCCACTTTGAGCCGTTCGTCATTTTCTCCCACTCCCAGACGGGTTGCCGAGCGGGTTACGTCATGGTTATTCATAACGTAGACCGGCCAGATTTGCTCTTCGCCCAGCGCTTCCCATTCCGTGATCAGTTTCCTGAAGGCTGCCGCGTCCCATTTGCAATGCGTATAGCTGAAGTTGAAAGCTGCCTTCAGTTTCCCCTCGCCGCAATAACGGCGGACCTTGTCCGTCGCGCTGAGGAAAGTTTCGCCGACAACATAGCTGTCCGGCTGCTCATCGACTGTTTTGCGGATGTCCCGGATGACGCCGTCCATTTCGGGGCGGTCGCAGTCATGGATATGTTTTTGGCGGTCGAACGGAATGATGGCGAATTTCCATGGATTGGAACGGAATTGGTCGTCTTTGAAGTACATGTTGAAGACATCCAGCCGGAATCCGTCCACTCCCTGACCGGCCCAGAAGCGGAAAACGCTCATCATTTCTTCGTAAACCCGCGGGTTGCGCCAGTTGAGGTCCGCCTGTTCTTTCACAAACATGTGGTAATAATATTGTCCGCATTCTTCGACATACTCCCAGGCGGTTTTGTTGCTGAAAACCGAGAGCCAGTTGTTGGGGACTTTGCCGTTTCCGCGTGCATCCTGCCAGAGATAATAGTCGTGGTAGGGGTTGTCCTTTGATTTGCGCGCTTCTTTGAACCAGGGATGTTCGGTCGAGGTGTGGTTCAGAACCAGATCCACGATGATGCGGATGTTTCGTTGGTGAGCTTCTTTTACCAGGGCGCCGAAATCGTCCAGCGTCCCGTATTTTGGATCAATGTTTTTGTAATCGGAAACGTCATAGCCAAAATCAAAATCGGGGGAGGGATAGATTGGCGACAGCCAGAGCGCATCGACGCCAAGATCAGAGAGGTAATCCAGTTTTGAAAGGATGCCTTTCAGGTCCCCGATGCCGTCGCCGTTGGTGTCGGCAAAGGAGCGCGGATAGATCTGATAAATGACGCCGTCCCGCCACCAGAGGTTCGCTTTGTCTTTTTCCGGATAATAGCTCATAAGAAGGTCTCCCAATCAATAATTCGCTGGACGGCTGTTTTGTCCGCTGGTATTTCGCTCAAAATGCTGATTGGATTATAACATTGGCAAGATGACGGAATAAAAGGCTCGGAAAATTTGAAGTATTCTCAGGCGCTTGAAGGATCAATTCGTCTTTCTGCTTTAAATGCAGATTTTCTTTCTTTGTCTGATATTAAATTGTTTTCTATAAATTTAAGTTGTTGCTGATTGTCGGAATTGAAAATTCTGCCGGATAATCTGTTTTATAATGGAAACCAGACTCAAAAACAAAGGAGAATGATCAAACGGTATGGTTGAAAAAACGACAAAACGGGAACGCGGGAACGGGATCATTCTCTTCTTTCTTTTGGCTGTAACCGCCATCATCTATCTGCCCGGCATGCGGGACCTTGGCTATTATCGGGACGACTGGAACAATGTCTTCAACGCCTTCACGCAGGGCGCTGACATGCTGATCCGGCACTATGCGAGCGACCGTCCTGTCGACGGCTATCTGCTCAGCCAGGCCTACACCTGGTTTGGGCCGAATCCTTACCCTTACCTGCTGGTGAACCTGGCGTGCCGTTTCTTCAGCGGGGTGTTTTTCTTTTTCACGCTACGCGTCATCTGGCCCCGGCAGCGCCGCGCTGAGTTTCATCGTTTTTCCCGGCTTTCTGCGCCAGGTGGACGGCATCGCCTATCTCCCGCATCAGATCGCGATGGCTTGCATCGCACTTTCGCTGCTGCTGACCATTCTCAGTTTGAAATCCACGCGGATCTTGCCCAAAGTGCTGCTGGTACTGGCGTCGGTCGCGCTGGCTGTGGCTGAGATGTTTTTGATGGAATATTACATCGGGCTGGAGGCGTTCCGCTTCTTTCTGATCGGGTTTTATCTCTATAATCACGGCGGCGCGAAAAAGCTGAAACTGCTCTGGAAAACCGTACTGGCTTTCCTGCCCTGGCTGGTAGGCGCGGCCTTTTTCTTCTATTGGCGAGGCTTTCTTTTTGAGGCTTCCCGGGCCGGAACCGACGTCCAGGCAGTCCTGACGCCATTGTTGCAGCACCCCAAATATATGGGTCTCTCCCTTTTGGCTCGGCTCATTAAGAATACGGCCAAGATCACCTTCGGCGCCTGGACCATACCGATTTATAACGTACTGAATGGGCTGGACGTCAAAGCTTTCTGGCCGGCGGCAGGGGTCGGCGCTGTGATTGGCCTGTTGTTCGGTGGCATTTATCTTCTTTATCAGCGTGCCGAATCTGACCGCTTTGGAAAATCCGAAAACGCAGATGCTACGGATGAAGAACCATGGCTGCCCTGGCAAATCCAATGGATTGTTTTGGGAGCGCTTTCAACGGTATTGACACTCACACCGTTGATATTGGCGGAACGGGAAATCACTTTCAGTTCCAGCCTCGACCGCTTTGCCTATCCGGGATCGCTGCCGGCCATCCTTTTTGTGATGGGACTGGTTGGGCTGATTGCATGCAAATGGATGCGCACAAAATTGTTGGTGCTGATGATCACTGCCGCCTGCATGGCTCAGATTGTGAATCGTGAAAATCATATCACCCAGACCCGGCTGACCAATGACTTCTGGTGGCAGCTTTCCTGGCGCGCGCCGGACATCTCTGAATATTCACTGGTGGTCGCGAATCCGGGCGGTTTTTCGCCGGAGGAAGATTACGAGATTTTTTCCCCGATCCATCTGATCTATTATCCCGAACGTGACCATACCGCGGTCGGCAGCGAAGTCCTGAATATGGGCACGGTCCGGAACGCGCAGATGGGGCTGGTGACGGACCGGACCATCCGACAGATCTATGTCTGGAAGGACTATAACAACCTGCTTGCGCTGACCAAACCGACGGAGAAATCCTGCCTGCAGGTGATTGATGGTGGGAATCCGCTCTATTCAACCTCTGAATGGTCGAAGATCAGCGAAATTGGGGCTTACTCCAAGCCGGAACGGATCCTGACCGACGTTGAGCCGCATGTTCCGTCCGCGCAGTTTTTTGGCGGGGAACCGGATCATGGCTGGTGTTATTACTACGAAAAGATGGCCTTGTCACAGCAGAAGGAAGATTGGGCGGAACTGGAATCCATTGCGGATACGACGCTCGCCAAGGGTTTCTATGCCGAGGACCGGGTGGAATGGGTTCCGCTGGTAATGGGATTGGCCCTGGCCGGACGGATCGAGGAAGCCCGCCCTTACGGCGAGATCCTGAAAACGGATTCTTACCTACAATTCCAGGTCTGTAATTATTTCAAAAAAGCAGCTGAGAATATTTCCAAGCCGGCGCCGAGTCCGGAGGGGTTGGAATGGCTGACGACAGAATTTTGCGATTAGGCGGAAAAAATCAAAATGAAAAACCTGAAACTGACGAAGCTTGGAAAAATGATCCGGGAGAATGGCCTGGATGCGGTTGCCCTGATTCCCAGTCCGAATTTCTTTTGGTTGACGGGCCAAAATAAGCATCTGATGGAACGTCCCACGATGCTGATCATTGTACCGGACAGGACACCGGCGATGGTCATTGCCGGTTTTGAGGTAGCATCATTGGCCAATGCGGCAATTCCGTTCTCGGCATTTGGCTTTGATGACGATCCCGCCCATTGGGTGGATGTCTTCAAGGCTGCCTGCGAGGCGCTGGGATTGGAAGGTGGCAAAATTGGCGTTGAATCGATTCATTTCCGTTTCTTTGAGCAGGAGATTCTTCTTCAGGCGCTGCCGGACTGCCAATTGATTGCCGCGGACGGACTCTTCAGCCAATTGCGGCTGCATAAACAGGAGGATGAGCTTGTCTGTATGCGCCAGGCGGCATTAATTGCGCAGAATGCGCTGGAAGAAACGCTGAAGCTGGTGAAACCGGGCGTCACAGAACGGCAGCTTGCGGCTGAATTGGTTGCCCAAATGCTGCGGTTGGGATCGGATTCCAATTTGCCGTTTGAGCCCATCGTGGCAGGCGGCCCGAATTCGGCGGATCCGCACGCGGCGGTCAGCGACCGTCCGCTGCAGAGCGGAGATTTTTTGTTGTTTGACTGGGGTGCGCGTTACCAGGGCTTTTGTTCCGACATCACCCGCACCTTTGGCATCGGCG
>CALCQT010000073.1 GCA_937894825.1 uncultured Anaerolineaceae bacterium | reverse complement strand
TCAGGCGCTGGAAGGTGTCTTTCAGTTCAGCCCCCAAGGATTCACAGTCGGCGTCCAGATCCATATAACGGAAGTTGATCGCCGTTCCGCTGGCGTTCCCCAGGTCAGGGTCCTTTGTGTCCACGGCGGCCGCAAAGTCGTAAATGTCGCGCCGCTCGTTATCCAGGAAGGCCATGACAGCGTCGATGTTCAGGTCAGCCTGTAATTTATCAACGCCGCCGTCAGATGTGACTTTGATCGCCATGTGTTCCTTCAAATCCTTCAAGAACTCGCCCAGGTCCTGGCCGCCGTAGTTTTTCAGGATATAAATGAATTTTGTCACGTCACGAAGGACGTCGGCCGTCACTGACGTCTGCCAGTTTATGTCGTCGATCAAGTCCTTTATGAAATAGCAAAGGGGAAGTTCTTCTTCGTTGTATTTCAGCCAGGCGATCGGGACTTCTTCCCAGTTGTAAGCCTTGTTACCAACGACAAAATGGCTTTCCGTGTAGTCGTTTGATTCGTCGCCGTGGTCCTTGTCGACGTGGAAGTCGTTTGCTCCAGTTCCCCCGAATCCGTCAGTCTTGAACCATTTCACGCCGCCAGAATACCAGAATTCCGCGTGTGTGATTGTCTGCTTCCTGTTCCCGACATAAATTATCTGGTCATAGAAACGAATGAAGGCGTCCATTTTTGTTCGCTCTGCGTCGCTCCATAAAGGAATCACTTCTGTCGAAGGAATACGCATGAAGGCCAGCTTCCCGTTATCGAAATAGGGCTGTATGTAGGCTATGCCTGACTTGACAGCGCCTTTCCCCAGACTTTTAATCTTGCGCCTGAATGTAGGGTCGAAGATTTCGTTCAGGGCGTCGCCGTACTTTTTATTTCCGGTGTCAACGGTCCAGGGCTTTGACAGAAGATATTGCGCTTTCTGGTCAACCAGCTTTTTCAGAATCGGGTGTTCGATTTTACAGTTCGAACGATTGGCGACGTCATTTGTTTTCCTCTGGACGTCAGACCGGTTCCTGTAATACTGTTCAGCTTCAACCATAATTCTGTATTGCTCGGAAGCCTTGAATTCCTTTATTTCCTCGCCGACGATCTGGGCCAGCGTCATAGGCGTTTTTTTCGGATCGTTCAGGATCATGTTGATCCGATCCATAACGGTTAATTCTGCCATGCTTTTTCACCTCACTTCAAAACTTCGATAGCTGAACCGCGACGAATTCTTTCGACGGAATAACGAAGCGCCGCCATTGCGTCGTCCATGAATTCCACCGGTTCGTCTATATAAAGGCCTGTCGTCGGGTCCTTTTTCCACTTCCATTGTTGAATCTCTTTCAAAGTGTTCACACAAGAAGGGTGAATGTGTATCTTGCGGCCTTTCAGGAAGTCGATCTGTGCTTTGACGCTTCCTTGTTCCTTCTTCACTGGGTAGGCCCTGAACCCGGCTTTCTGCCAGGTCTTGATCCTGTCCGGCTCTGCCGAATCGCAAAACATTTCCACGCGCGGGTCAACCTTTGCCGACCTGGCCAGGCTGATAATTTCTTCCGTGTCCTTTTCGAAGCAATAAACTTCCGAACAGATATACAGTTCGCCGTCCCTTTGCCCGACGCCCAGGATCGCGTTCGCGTGGTTGAAGCCGAAGTCCTGGCCATAATAAAACGCGTCGAAGTTGTCGCGCGTAGTAGGGAAGGAATGGACTTCGAAATTCGTCAGGATCAGGCCGCCAAGTTCGCCCCATTCACCAAGACCATAAACACGATAACCTTCCGGGTCTTCTATGGCTCTGCGCTCCATACGGCGGAAATAACCGGCGTCAATAAAGCGGTTCGTTTTATATGTGGAATGGTGCGTCAGGACGTCCGGATCGCTCTTGTCGAAATATCTTGCCTTGATCCAGTGCGTCGCGCTGACGGGGTTGAAGGTCATTGTGATCTGATAGTACAGATTCGGGTTTATTTCTGACAAATCACCACGAAGACGGTCGTCCAGAATGTCAACATCTTCGGAAAGAAGTTCCGTGGCTTCCTCAATCCATATCCAGGTCAGCTTCCCTTTTTTGAAGGTTATAGACTTAACCTTTTCACGCTGTCTTTGATCCTTGACGCCGCGAAAGATGATCTTATTACCTGTGATTTTGCATTCCAGGGCCAGCGGATTCAGGTTGACCTTCCAGAAGCGGTCGGAATAGGGACCGAACATTCGGTATATGGCCGCCTGTAACTCGGCGAATGTACTGTCGCGGTTCGTTTCCTCAATCTTACGAACGACAAGAAGGTTCGCGCCTGCGTAATATGGATCGGACAGCTTCGCGATATAGTCCTGGGCGACGTTGACCGACTTTCCGGAACCGGCTGATCCTTTCAATATTCGGTATCTGGCGCGGCTCTCGTTGACGACGCGGAATATCGGGTTAAACTGTGCCGTCGACCTGACTTCAATCCTCGCCGCCATAGTCATAATTGATCACCACCGTAACAGGGACATTCGCTTCTGGGTTGTCCTTGAACATTCCCAGGTGCTTTCCGCAAAGTTCAAGGGCCTTTAACTTATCACACAGGCGGATTTCGCGTTCGACGCCTTCGCCGTCCTTTGTGGGAATGGTCTTGACCTTTACGGAAGATATGGCCGCCGTGTCGTCAGTGGAAGCGCCTTCCG
>CALCQT010000072.1 GCA_937894825.1 uncultured Anaerolineaceae bacterium | reverse complement strand
GGATTGATAATGCCCGGATCGGTGACGACCGGAAGACCTTCTGTATAACCGACAGCGTAGGCGAGCGCGGAAAGCTGCGGGTCTTTCATTTCATCCGCAATCAGATCGTATCCTAACAAACATCCATAAACAGCAAGGGCCGTGTGCAGCGGGTTGAGACAGGTGGTTACTTTCATGCGTTCCACTTTGTTCACTGTGTCGCGGCTGGCGATAAAAACGCCGGCTTTTTCCAGCGCGGGTCTGCCGTTGGGGAAAGCGTCTTCGATGACCAGGTATTGCGGCGCTTCGGCGTTGACGAAGGGTGCGATATAAGTGTTCATTGAAGTCACGATCGGTTCCATATCTTCCACGGACGCGTCGATCAGTGCCTGTTTGACGCTGTCGGCCGGCCGCGGGGTGATTTTATCGATCATGCTCCATGGGAAGGCGACTTTTTCACGGAGATAAGCCAGAAAACCGTCTTCCGCAAAACCGTTTTTGACCCAGCCTTCGGCGATGGTATACACAGCCTGTTGCAGCTTTTCGCCGTTATGGCTGCAATTATCCATGCTGACCAGTGAAAGCGGCGCAGCACCGGCCTGATAGCGGCTGAGCAGTAATGAAGTGACGATTGCCATGACATGGACCGGTTTTTGCGGGCCGGCTTCCATGTCCTTTTGGATGATCTCAAAGGCTCTGCCCGTCAGACTGTATCCTTTTTCGGTGATGGTAAAACTGACGATCTGGAGGCCATCCATTTCGAAATAAGTGCGCAGTGGCGCAAGATCCCGGGTTGTCAGCCCCTTGGCGATTGATCCGATCACGGATTTTTCCATGGTTCCGTCCGCTTTGAGTGTGACCATCAGTGTCAACGCATCATGCGGTTCATATATTTTATCGATAATGTCAAAGTCAAAGGACTCGACCGCAATGATACCTGTGTCAGCGAACTCCTGGTTCAGCAGGTCATTCTGGAGCGCCGCAATGTAGCCCCGGAAAATGTTACCGGCGCCAAAATGAAGCCAGGACGGCGTTTCCAGCGTCTTTTCTTGCATTGTCCGTAGATCGTACCGGGGAAGCGTAATTCCGGCAGTTTGCCAGGCGGCCTGGTCTTTTAAGCCTTCGTAGGTTAGTTTGAACATTCTCTCAATATCCTTTTTACTGTAATATGGAATGCCCCATAATTATTCCTAAAAACCTATTATATCTTGTGAGTATGCGATTTTTGATTTCCTTTTCCTTGAACAGACGTTTCGGGGATACATCGGGGATGTATCTTGTGAAAATTCAAGCTTCTATGTAAAAATGCGGATAGTTTTATAGTAGAATTAATGCTTGTTAGTGAAAATGTGATTGGTTAGTTAAGGGGTGATAATGGAAATAATGAAGCGTCCCCACATACTGTGGGAAAAAAGAAAACCATTTCTTGCGTTTTTTATTTTTGCGCTCTACTTTATTTCTTTGGCGGTTCCGGCATTTGCTCAGATTCCATCCGTAACGATTCCTACAGTTACCGGAACAGATCGGGGCATCGTGATCAAGGTTAAAAATGATCCCGCCAACCCGCAAATCAACCTGCGCTCCGGTCCGGGAACGGAATATGATAAAGTCGGTACGATGCTGGCTAATCAGGAAGCTGTGGCGAAAGGGAAAACCGAAGGCGGAAACTGGTTACTGCTCGAATATTCCGGCGGTCCTGGCGGATATGCCTGGGTTTATGCTTCTTATGTGGACTATATCGGGGATCTTCCGATCGTGACGATTCCGAACACCCCGACGCCGCGCGTTACCAATACGATTGATCCGACCCTGGCCGCGCAATTTATTATTACAGTAGAACCCACCCGGTTGCCGACCTTTACACAGCCGGCTCCTTTATCGATTCCAACTTTTCAGACCAATATTGCTGTTGCGGTGAACAGCGCGATTCCGATGGGATTGATTATTTCAGGTTGTCTTATTTTAGGAATTATCATTGGTCTGTTTACACTGGCTCAGCGCCGCTAAGCATGTTTAGCACGCTTGAGACGGCATGTGTCTCAACCGGTCAGTTCCAGTCGATCAAACACGTTGCTCTCCTCGTGGAGAGCGTGGATTAAAATATTCAAACAGAAAAAGAAAGTGAATTCTTATGGCACAAACTTATGAGCTTGTGGTCGGAGTCCGATTCACAAGAGGAAGTAAAATTTATCATTTTAATGCAACAGACTTTCAACCGGTTGATTTGAACGACTATGTGATCGTCGAGACCAGTAAAGGACGTCAGATCGGAGAAGTTGTACAGGTACTGCATAATTTTACGGTTGATGGGGAACCATTAAAATCTATCGAAGGGATGGCTACGCCACGGGAATTAGATCGGAAGAGCGTCGTGTAGGGAAAGAGTG
>CALCQT010000071.1 GCA_937894825.1 uncultured Anaerolineaceae bacterium | reverse complement strand
AAGATGAAGCAAAAAAGAGTCTTTCGACATCAATGGGCAGCGGCGGTTTGAAAATTTGCCCTCTGGAGAAGAGCGGCGGCAGTTCAACTGCGCTGCCGATCATTGAAACGCTGCTGGGCGATGTTTCCGCTTATGTTCCGACCAACGTTATTTCCATCACGGATGGGCAGATTTATTTGGAGAGCGGATTGTTTAATGCCGGCGTGCGCCCGGCGGTCAATGTCGGGATTTCCGTTTCCCGGGTTGGCGGCGCGGCGCAATCCAAAGCGATGAAGAAAATCGCGGGCGGTCTGCGTCTGGATATGGCCTCATATAATGAAATTGCTTCGTTTGCCCAGTTTGGTTCAGATCTGGACCCAGCGACGATGAAACAGCTTACGCGCGGCAAAGTGCTGCAGGAGTTGCTGAAGCAGCCCCAGTATACGCCCTTTACTGCGGCGGATGAATTTCTCTCGATTTATGCCGGGATCAACGGACATCTTGATGAGGTTCCATTGTCCCGTATTCTGGAATGGGAAAAACGCTTTTTGGCCTTTATGCAGGAACGGTATCCGGAAATTGGCAATGAAATTCAGAAAACAGGAACGCTTACGGACGCGATCGTATCCGCGTTGAACAGTGCATTGGCTGAATTTAAAGCAGATTGGAATTAACGAGGGCCGCTATGCCATCCATTCGTGACATGCAGGATCGCATGAAGAGCATCGAAAGCATCGGACAGCTGACCCGGGCGTTACAGACCGTCAGCGCCAGTCAGGTTCGCAAGATGACGCAATATGCTGAAAATTCACGGCATTATTCCGAACTGGCCTGGCAGGTTCTGAATGATCTTTATCATGAGGACGAATTCTATAACAAGACGGAACTGTTCCTGCAGCCGGATACGATTGAATCGGCGGTCGTGGTGTTTATCAGCGCCGATCGTGGACTGGCGGGGAGTTTCCCGATGAATGTATATCGGGAGGCGTACCGGCTTGAAAAACGGCTGAAGGTGCCTGTTGAATATATTACGATTGGAAAGAAAGGCGCGGACATGCTGGCACGGCGGCGGAAGAAAATTGTCGCCGATTTCAGCGATCTTTCCGCTACGGTTGATTTTCATGAGCTTCGTATTCTCTCGAATATTATTCTGGAAGAATATAACCGCCCGGGACTAATTTCCGTGTACCTGGTTTATACTGAGTTTGAAAATATTGCCCGTTGTACTCCGGTTACGAGATTGCTGGTGCCGTTTTTCGAAAAATATCAGGATTTTGTAAAGACCAGTCCGTATGCTCGCGGGACCGGCTGTATCTATGAAGGTGATCCTGACGTGATCATGAATTCGATGGTCAAGCGCGTGATCCGCATGATGCTTTTCCATGCGCTGACATCCAGCAAGGCCAGTGAACATGCGGCTCGAATGCTTGCGATGAATAAAGCCTCGGAAAATTCTGATGAGATTCTTGGTCAGCTGCAACTGGATTTTAATAAAGTGCGTCAGCAAATGATCACCAATGATCTTTTGGACATTATTGGCGGTTCTGAGGAACAAAGCAAAAATAAAAGGGAAATGCTTGCGGAAAGCGGGAGGTTTGATTGAAAATGGCATCCGGTAAAATCGTACAGATTATCGGCAGTGTGGTGGATGTGATGTTCCCGAAGGACGATCTGCCTGAAATTTATGAGGCGCTGGAAATTCTGATCCCGGATTCGAAACCGCTGGTTCTGGAAGTGCAGAAGTTGATGGAAAACGGCGTTGCCCGTTGCGTTGCGATGGGTACGACGGATGGATTGATGCGCGGTCTTCCGGTCAGCCGCCGGAATAACCCGATTCTGGTTCCGGTTGGCGTTTCGGCGCTGGGCCGGGTCATGAATGTCCTGGGAAACCCGATTGACGGAAAGGGCGAAATACTTTCGGATGAATATTATCCGCTGCATCATGCCGGACCGGATTTCAGTCACCAGTCCACGAACGTCCAATTACTGGAGACCGGAATAAAAGTGATCGATCTGGTTGCACCGTTTATCCGCGGCGGTAAAACCGGTATTTTTGGCGGAGCGGGTGTTGGCAAGACGGTTGTCATTATGGAGCTGATCCGTAATATTGCGGCGGTTCACAAAGGCCGTTCCGTGTTCGCGGGCGTGGGGGAACGGACGCGGGAAGGTACCGAGCTGTATCGTGAGATGACCGAATCCGGTGTGATGAAAGATACCGTGATGGTGTTTGGCCAGATGAATGAACCACCGGGCGTGCGTCTGCGCGTTGCATTGGCCGGATTGGCGAATGCGGAATATTTCCGCAATCAGGGCCTGGACGTGTTGCTGTTCATTGATAATATTTTCCGCTTTTCCATGGCGGGGTCGGAAGTTTCCGCGCTGTTGGGACGGATGCCGTCCGCGGTAGGCTATCAACCGACGCTGGCAAACGAGATGGGGGAATTGCAGGAGCGGATCACCTCCAGTAATAAAGGTTCCATTACCTCGATGCAGGCGGTTTATGTGCCCGCGGATGATTATTCGGACCCCGCGCCGGTAACCACTTTTGCCCATCTGGACGCCACGATCTCGCTGGAACGCGGCATTGCCGAAAAGGCCATTTATCCGGCGGTTGACCCCTTGACTTCCACTTCCAGAATCCTGGATCCGGCTGTGGTGGGCGCGGATCATTACCAGACCGCGCGCGAGGTACAGCGGATTCTGCAGCGCTATAAGGATTTGCAGGATATTATCGCGATTTTGGGTATTGATGAAATTTCCGAAGAGGATCGCGTCACAGTCAGCCGGGCGCGCAAGGCGGAGCAATTTTTCTCCCAGCCGATGTTTGTCGCTGAGAAGTTTACCGGCATTCCGGGGGCTTACGTACCGATTGAAGACACGGTGGATGGGTTCAAACAGATTCTGAGCGGCGAGTTGGACGAGTTGCCGGAACGGGCCTTTCACATGGTGGGGACCATTGCGGACGCCAAGGCCAAAGCGAAAACATTGCTGTGAGAAGCGCTGTATAAAATAATGGGCGCTTTCAGATATGGAAGGAAAATGATGCGAGTGGCAAAAATATTAAACGCCATGTTATGTAGGGGCGATCATTGATCGCCCCTATGGGCAGGATTGTTTATAAATAAAATGGTGCTTTTGACAGCCATATCAAAAATGGTTGGAGTTTTCAACAATCGATTTACTGAGAGGACAAAATGCCGCTGCAATGCCTGATTTTTTCCCGTTACAATCTGGTGTATGACGGAAATGCCGATTCTGTTACCTTACCGGGGCTAAACGGCCAGATAACGATTTTGCCGAAACACATCACAATGTATGCCAAGCTTCAGGCCGGTATTGTGACGGTGAAAAAGGACGGGGAAGCGAATGAATTCACGGTTACAGGCGGATTTGTTCAGGTGCTGAAAGATCAAATCCGGATTCTGGCGGATTCATCCGAACATGTGGAAGAAATCGACCTTGAACGGGCTGAAGCGGCCAGAAAACGGGCTGAAGCGGCGATGAAAAAAGCGCCTTCAACCGAATCCAGTGAGTTCCTGAAAGCTTATCTGTTGTGGAAAAAATCGACAGTGCGGGTGAAAGCCGCGCAAAAGGCGAAAGCGCGATCCCATTGGATTCCAAAACCCAAGTGATCGTCATAAAAAAACAGCAATCAGGTATAACCTGCCTGCACAAAAATTGAATTGCCGTTATAACTATTGTAAATAGACAGAGGAATCCCGAATTGCTATGGCGCTTTTTTCCAGAGAGATAGGCATTGATTTAGGCACACTGAATTTAGTGATTGCGGAGGGTCGTCAGCTTCTTCTGCAGGAGCCGACGATCGCCGCGATTATTGTCGAAGAGATGAAGATGGTGGAGTGGGGGCAGGCTGCCAAAGATATGGTTGGCAGAGTTCCCGAATCCATTGAAGTAGTGCGTCCGCTTCGCAACGGGGTGATCGCTGAGTATGAAATTACAGAAAACCTGCTGCGCTTTTCCATTCAGAAAGTCAGCGGCTCTATGTTGATTTTTCGCCCGCGCATCCTGATCACCATCCCCTGCGGGATCACCAGCGTGGAACGGCGGGCTGTCCACGAAGTCGGCCTGGGGACGAACAGCCGGGATGTGATGCTGGTTGAACAGCCGCTGGCGGCGGCCGTTGGGATCGATCTGCCGATCTCCACACCGTCCGGCAATATGATCATTTGTCTTGGCGGCGGGTTGACCCAGGCCGCCGTCTTGGCGATGAATGGCGTGGTCGCATCCGAAACATCGCAGACAGCCGGGCTGAAACTGGACGAAGCCATCCAGCAGCATATCCGGAAGAAATTTGGGGTGATTATCGGACAGCCGACAGCGGAACAGATCAAAATTCGGATTGGCTCGGCGGTGCAGGTGGAGCAGGTTCAGACCATGGAGATTCAGGGGCAGGACCAGGTCTCCGGGCTGCCGAAACCGGTTGTGTTGACTACGGATGATGTGGTCGAAGCGTTGCAGGATTCTCTCGCTGAAATTTCCGGTGCTGCCCGCAAGGTTTTGGAAAAAACGCCGCCGGAACTGATCTCAGACATCATTGATCGCGGTGTCGCGCTATGCGGCGGGACTTCGCTGCTGCGGGGGATCGATAAGTATCTGACCAAGACGTTGGGGATCCCAGCCTATATGGTCGATGAACCGACCATTTGTACAGCGCTGGGCGCCGCGAAGATCGTTGGGATGCGGGAAGTTTATAAGCGGTCGATTTTGCTCGGCTGATCGCCCCCTCAAAGTGCACCGTGATGAATAACATTGACTTTTGATAACCCACATCTGATATGATTCAATGAAACGGGGAAGTATATTTTGTCACATAAGGTGATGAAACACACTTCCCTGTTTTTTTTAGTACGAAAACGAATAATGAGAGAATTCCCGGAACGGGAAAATTACAGGTAATAGGTGATATGCTGAAGTGAGATCAACGGGTCGGAATATTCCACCCGAATTTGCGACGGCAGCGTAAGCGTGGCAGGGGCATAACTCAAAATCGCTTTGATGCCGGCTTCCACCAGTTCCTCAGCGATTTCCTGGGCTTTTTCCGCCGGCACGGCAACCATTGCGATCTGGATCTGGTTTTCAGTGATGATCTCTTTCATATTCCGGACGTCCTGTACAACACAGGAATTAAACTTTTGGCCGATGATCTCCGGATTGTTATCGACAGCCGCTTTGACGAGAAAGCCATGTTTCAGGAATCCGGGATAGTTCAGAATCGCCTGCCCGAGCTGACCGACGCCAACCAACAAAATGTCCCAATTCTTATCCGTGTTCAGAATGCGGTTCAGGGAATCGATCAGGTAATCAATGTTGTAGCCGGTTCCCTGTTTCCCAAATTCACCGTATTGCGAGAGGTCCTTGCGGATTTGAGCCGCGGAGAAACCGAGCAGCTCGCCTAATTCTTTGGAATTGGTGGTGGTTTTGGTTTCCCGCAGCAATAGCAGCGTGCGCAGGTATCTTGGCAGTCTGCCGACGATAATATCCGGTATTTGTTCTTTGATCATGGTTATCTCCGCCTGTCGTTTCGATTTAGAAAGCTTGCGTAGTACAGTACATTGGTGATGGCCTGAATGGCGGCGGCGACGTAGGTCAGTGCGGCGGCCTGGAGCACGTCGGCAACGCCTTCCTGTTCGTCGGGGTAGAGGAGCCCTGTGGATGAAAGCCAGGCTTTGGCCCGGGAACTGGCGTTAAATTCCACCGGCAGCGTGATGACGGCGAAGACGGCGGACAGTGCGAAAATCAGAACGCCGATATAAGCGATCGTCTGTCCAAAACTGCCCAGCAGCCCGGAGAAGACCAACCCGACCATAAACAGGATCGGTCCCAGCATGCTGCCGAAGTTGACCAGCGGGATGATGTTGGTGCGCAGGCTCAGCCAGGGGTATGCGTCCGCGTGCTGGTAGGCATGCCCGGCCTCATGGCAGGCCACGCCGACGGCAGCTACGCTATTGGAACTGTAGACACCTTCGCTGAGGCGCAGCACTCTTTTGGTCGGGTCATAGTGGTCGGTCAGTGTGCCGCCGACCCGTTCGATCGTGACATTCGTCAATCCATGAAGATCCAGCATTTTGCGGGCTGCTTCCGCGCCGGTCACGCCGGTTTTTGTTCTGATTTGTGAATATTTACTGTACGTGCCCCGCACTTTGGTTTGCGCCCAAATGGACAGGAGCATCGGGATAATCGCATATAAAAAATAGTTTGACAGGTACATGGTGAACCTCCATTCCCAATTATAATGGAATTCTACCCAATGATTATAAAAAGAATCATAGAATTAATGTGAAATATTTCCTTATCTGAAAAATCAACGCAGACGCTCGGTTTTTATTGCGATTCTTTGCGAAATCCTTTGATCAGCAGGTAGCCGCCGAGATAGACTTCGTTCAGGATGATCGGCAACGCCAGCAGACCCTTGATCATGACATCCGGGACGAACATATTTGCCGCGACACAGAATACCGCGATGATTCCCCAGACGGCAATATATTTGTGGACCAGCCCCGAGCGCAGCAGCATGATATACAGCAGCAGCCCGCCGGCTGCGAAAAAGATCGGCACCGCATACGCCGTGATCCCATCCCGCAAAGTGTTCAGCATCGTTGCGTACAGGATGATATCCCCGTCTGCACTGAACCTTCCGGCGCCGTTGGGGCCCGTCAGCCCGAGCAGTAACAACGGGATCAATGCCGCGGCGAAACAAACCGCAGCTTCGAGCGTGCGCAGCGCCAGATAACCGGCGGTCATGCCGGGAGCGCGCCGCTTCAGTGGGACCCAAAACGCTGCTGCGATGCCGATCACAGCGAATGCGTTCAGCAGTTCCAGAACGACGCCGGCGAGCAGGAGCGGCTTTTGGGCATCGATCGCGGTCAGTAGATCCGGTTGGTTGAGGATGCTCTGGAGCAGCAGACCGCCGCTGAGGCTGGCCACCATCGCCAGCAGGAACATGGCCCCGGCGAAGCGGGCGTTCGCGCGGTCGAAGGTTCCGGCGGGAGGTTTTGATGCGGTATCACGGGCGGGTGTGTTCATGTTGGAAGTCCCTTTCCTGGATGGCTACAATTTTGACAGGTTTTGAGCGAAAAGTTCCGCGGCTTGCAGGTCTTCGGCATTGGGATGGCCGTTGTTCATTCCGCCGAGATATTTAATGAAGCTGTTGGTGTTATATCCCCTGCAGGCAAACTCATCGAGGATCCTGTATCCTTTGGCAAGCAGGATTTTTCGCAGGGCGGTATGATCCCGCGCCATTTTTTTCTCCCCGACAATGGCGCCGGTGGAAAAGATGAAGGCTTTTTGGTTTTCCACCGGCAATAAAGTCTCCGCCAACTCGAGTAATGGCTTGTAATGTTTTGCGCTGTCGATGCCGGCCCCGAAACCGACCATCTCGAAGCTGCGGATTTCCTCCGGGCTGATTTCGCCGGGATGTTTCACTTTTGCCTCCAATGTCTCAGCCATTCGCAGCGCCACTTTTTCAGTGTTGTGATGATGATATGAATAAACGATTATCAGATTTTTGTTCATTTTTCGCTTTCCTCGGTCCTGCATTCAAATACTTCTGCTATCGACACTTCGAACACGTCCGCGATCCGAAACGCCATTTCTAAAGAAGGGCTGTACTTGCCCGCTTCCAGTGCCACAATAGTTTGTCGGGAGGCGCCCGCTTTCTCGGCCAGCTCCAGCTGGGTCATTTCGTTGGCAAAAAAGCGCAGTTTGCGAATGTTGTTGGTGATGATGTATTTTTTCGCCATTTCAGACTCCCTTTTCATAGAGGTAAACGCTCACACCTCCACTGATTACTGAACCGGCCGCAAAGGCTGCGAAAAGAATCTGCAGTGCCAGCGCCACCAGGCCCAATGCCGCCATGAAGCCGATGGAAGCGCAGATCAGGTTGACCCGGTCGGCCTTCAGACTGATCATCTTATCCATTTCGTCCTCCAGCGTGGATGACGAGATGAGCCGTTCGATTTTTTCTCCGTCACGCTCCTGGTCGATGACCGCCATTCCGATGGACATGGCGATGTGGAACAGGATCAGGATCACGATTTGCGCCACGACGGAGACGCCGATGAAGATCAGCGTCGCGATGGCCCAGGCTATCAGGTCTTCAGACCCCGGTGCGAGTTTTTTCAGCACGTAGAGGTAGTACCCCACAAAAAGCGCGAGGCCGGTGATCATGCTGACGATGGTTCTTTTACTTTTGAAGGTCATGATGTTCAATCTCCTTTTCTAATTGTTTGTTTCATTGGTCTTAGTGTAAAGCACAATATACATATTGTCAATAGCGTTGAGCCATCAGTTTTGAAAATTCATGACAGTGGAAATTGATTGGGGAAAAACCTTTTTGGAAAAAGTTTCACGTCGTATAAATATGATTGTTATGTCAGTCGAAATGTCCTAAAAATCCAAATTTCGACCTTGATAAATGCGTATAAATGCGTATAATTTAGATAGCGAGATGGCAGATGAAAAAGCGGGATTTAGAAAAATTGCTGAAAAAGAATGGGTGGATAAAAGAAGAAGGAAAAAAGCATGATCGCTGGGCCAAGGGAAATCAAACAGAATTTATCCCGAGGCATACCGAGATCAATGAGGAACTCGCAAAAGCCATCATCAAACGCAGAGGGCTGAAGTAAGTTTTCTAACCGACTAAGGAGGAAACATGAAAAAAACATATCCGATTGTTATTGAAGATACGGGTGAAAAATATCTGCTGGTGCGGATTCCGGATTTTGACGGCATGACCCAGGGGATCGATATCACAGAGGCCATCGATATGGCGGCCGATTGGATTGGGCTGGCAGGAAACGATCTTGAAGATCATGAAAAATCTTTGCCCGAACCGTCAGATATCGCGGATGTTCAGGCGGCGTTTCCGGGCGCGATCGTAACGCTGGTGAATGTGGATTTTGTGGTGTATCGCCGGCAGAATGATTCCCGCGCGGTGAAAAAGAATTGCACAATTCCCTCTTGGCTGAACGCGGCAGCGGAAAAAGCGAATATCAATTTCTCGGCTGTGTTGCAGGAAGGGCTCAAGCGCGAAATGCATTTGGAGTAAAATCCCTTTTTTTGATACCCCTCGTTATGACAATTGAATTCAACCCGCTTTACACAAACCGGATTTTACGCTAAAATATTCCCTGCTTTCATGTGTGAAAGACCTGTTTGCATGGATTGTGATTGAATTGGATGCCCTGTGTTTGAAAACCTGACTGAACGATTGAACAAAGTGTTTGCGGGACTGACCCGGCGCGGGAAACTGAGTGCCGAGGACGTCGACGCCGCCATGCGCGAAGTGCGGATCGCACTGCTGGAGGCGGACGTTCACTATTCGGTTGTGCGCAGCTTTATTGCCAACATCCGGGAACGCGCGGTGGGGACGGAGGTCTCTGAGGCGCTGAACCCTGGTCAGATGGTGATCAAGATCGTCAATGAAGAGCTGATCAAAACGCTCGGCACATCGGAACGGCTGAACCTGACGGGTGAAAAACCGCGCGTAGTGATGTTCGTCGGTCTGCAGGGTAGTGGTAAGACGACACATACCGCAAAAGTGGCAAAATTCCTGCGCGCCCAAGGCGAGCGGGTTTTGCTGGTGGCCGCCGATCCTTACCGTCCGGCTGCGGTTAAGCAGCTGCAAACACTGGCGCAACGCATTGACGTGGAAGTGTACTATCAGGAAGGCGCCAAGCCGCCGGAATTGGCCAAACGGGCGGTGGATTACGCCAAAAAAGGTGGATTCAGCGTCATGATGATCGACACCGCCGGCCGTTCCCAGCTGGATCAGGCGCTGATGGATGAGCTGCAGGCCATTCAGAAGAACGTCCATCCGAACGATATCCTGCTGGTGGTGGATTCGATGATCGGACAGGAAGCGTTGCACGTGGCGGAAGGCTTCCGGGATACAGTGAACATCACCGGCCTGATTCTGTCTAAAATGGACGGGGATTCCCGCGGCGGCGCCGCGATTTCCATCCGCAGCGTGACCGGTGTGCCGATCAAATTCCTGGGAACCGGGGAAGGCATCGACGCGCTGGAAGCCTATGATCCCTCGCGCTTGGCCTCCCGCATTTTGGGAATGGGTGATATCATTGGGTTGATAGAACGCGCGGAAGCTGCATTCGATGAAAAAAAGAGCGTGCAGCAGACAAGCCGGATGATGTCCGGCCGTTTTACTTTAGAGGATTTCGCCGATCAATTAAGACAGGTCCGGAAAATGGGACCGATGCGGCAGATACTGGACATGCTTCCGGGAAATCTTGGCAAAGCTGCCAAACAGGTGGATCCACAGGCCGTGGAGAAAAATCTGAAGATGACGGAAGCGATTCTGAGTTCAATGACCGCCAAGGAGCGGCTGAACCCGGATCTTCTGAACGCCAGCCGGAAACGGCGCATTGCCGCCGGATCGGGGACGGAAGTACCCGAGATCAACAAGCTGTTGAAACAATATCGCGACGCTCAGAAGATGATGAAAACCTTGCAAAAAACAGGTGGGAAGGGTCTTTCCAATCTGTTCCGCTGATCACAACTCCCTGATGATACCAGACCCAGGCGCCCCCTTCAGCGCAGACCCCTTATCGTCGGGAAAAATCAGCGAAATTATTTATGAACAAATAGGAACAGGAGAGAAAACGAGATGGTTCGTATTCGATTACGCCGCGATGGGTTGAAAAGGCAACCTACGTATCGCATCATTGCAGCGGACAAGGAAAGCCCCCGCAACGGGAAATTTCTCGAGATTTTGGGCTTTTATAATCCCCGTACGGAGCCGTTCACCTTTCAGGTAAAGGAAGACCGTGTTTACGACTGGATCAGCAAAGGCGCTCAGCCCAGTGATTCTGTGGCGAAATTATTCAAAAGCGTCGGTCTGTTGGACCGTTTTGAACGGTATAAGAAGGGTGAAGCCCTTGAAACCTTGTTAGCGGAAGCAAATGCACACTATGAGCAGCGCGTGGTCAATCCCAGGACCCGTGATGCCGCGATAAAATCATGATGCGTTCAAGAGAAGGTGTGCCATCGCAAAGAAGAGGTCCCGACAAGAGTGATTATGTGAAAGAACTTGTCGAATACATCGCGCTTTCGCTGGTGGACGACCCGAGCAGCGTTCTGGTCACCCAGCAGCGCAGCGGGAGCCGGATCCGTCTGGATTTGCACGTGGCAAAAGAAGATATGGGCAGAATTATCGGGAAAGGCGGCCGGGTTGCCAACGCGATCCGGGTCCTTTTGCGGGTCACTTCAGCCAGAGATGGCCGTCAGGTCATACTGGATGTGGTTGAACCTGAATCCTAAGGTTGATCCGTCCTGTTGATGAATAAGGAGTTCCCGAACGTAGAAAAAGCCGATCAAGGCTCGCTGGATACCGGCGAGCCTGGTTTTGTTTGTATCGGCAAAATCCACCGGACGCATGGCATTGAGGGGACGGTTGTACTCAATACCATGACCGATTTCCCCGAGCGGATTCGCAGCGGGAAAAAAGTTTTCGCCGGGCTCGATCATCGTCCGTTGACGATCGTGTCTGTGGGACAGAAACCACCTTATCTGTTGGTTCGTTTCGCTGAATTTACCAACGAAACAGAAGCCGCTGAACTCCGGAATACCTTTCTTTTTGTGCCGATTGCGGATCTGCCGCCTTTACCCCATGGTGAGTATTATTTTCATCAGTTGATCGGGCTTGAAGCGGTGAATGAAGCGCAGGAGCATGTCGGGACACTGAAAGAGATTTTGGAGACCGGCGCGAATGATGTGTATGTAATCCTGCGGGATGAGGGTACGGAAGAACTGGTCCCGGCGATTCCGCAATATATCAAAGAAGTCCGTTTATCCGAAAAAAAGATTATTCTCAATTTGCCTGAATGGCTGTAATATGGAAGCGGAAAACCAGCTTCGGTACCAGGTAGCTTTCAACCACGTCAGAGGGATCGGAGCGATCCGTACCGCGCGCTTGCTGGAATATTTTGGATCACTTGAGGCTGCCTGGCAGGCCTCTCCGACGGCGTTGCGCCTGCATGGACTGCCGGAAAAAATCGTTCAATCGTTGCTTTCATTTCGTGACCGGACGGATCCCTCCGAATTGTTGGCCGCAATCCAAAAGCGCGGCATTCGGATCCTTTCCCGGGACGACCCGTACTATCCCCCGCTTTTAAAAATGATTGAAGCGCCGCCGCCCGTTTTGTATGTGCGCGGTGAAATGCCCGATGCGAGCGCGCAATATGTGGCGATTGTCGGGACGCGCCGCATGACCGGATACGGTAAAAATGTCGCGGAGGAACTTAGCGCATACCTGGCCGGGCATGGTGTGGTGGTTGTATCCGGGCTGGCGCGGGGTGTTGACGGCACGGCGCATCAGGCGGCGCTGGATCACAAGGGCCGGACGGTGGCTGTGCTGGGGTGCGGTGTGGACGTGATTTATCCGCCGGAACACCGTTCGCTGGCGGAGGCGGTTGTCCGGAATGGCGCGCTGATCAGCGATTATCCGCCCGGAACGCAGCCGGACCGTGTTAATTTTCCGCCGCGCAACCGCATTATATCGGGGATGGCCTGCGCCTGTATTGTGATTGAAGCCGGCGAAAAATCCGGTTCGCTGATCACGGCGCGCTTTGCGGCGGAACAGGGCCGTGAGGTGTTTGTGTTGCCCGGCAATTTTAATGCGCCGCAGTCACAGGGGGCGAACCGGTTGATCCGGGATGGCGCCCGCCCGCTCTGCGCAAAAGAGGAACTACTGGAGTATATCCGTTCTGATCAGGCCATCTTGCCGCATCAGCTTCCGAAGCCCATTCAGATGTCTTTTGAAAGTCCGCAGGAACAGGCGATGATGGCGTTGATTGAAGCGGAAGCGCTGCATATTGACGAGATCACGCGCTTGTCCGGGCTGCCGGCGGGAAAGGTGGCGTCCATGCTGACGCTGCTGGTTTTGAAAGGGTTTGTGGTTGAGGTCGCGCCGCAGCAGTTTCAGAAGAATAATGCGCTATATTAAAGGAAGAATCGAGCGTCGTCCTTACAGGATGTAAACGAAGATGACAGTTTTGTTGTTAGATTTGTGCACATCGCGCACAAATCTAACAGCGTTTCCGATAATTGGCTGTATTAAAATCCCTGAATTACTTTTTTGACCTTGCCAAAAAAAATATTCCTGAATACACTATAGACGGTCGGGGAATGACCCAGGTTCTCATCCCGAGAAAATGAACGGAGGAAGAAAAGCGATGGAAAAAACACCCGCTAACTTTTTTGCTGTCATTATGGCCGGCGGCGGCGGAACGCGCCTCTGGCCCTGGTCACGCAAAGAAAAGCCCAAGCAAATGCTGAACGTATCCGGGGACAGCTCGATGTTCCAAATGACACTGGATAGGCTGAAGGGACTGGTGCCTGCAACGAACATCGTTGTCGTCACAACCGCGGAGCAGGCAGCAAAGCTGATGGTACTGTCGGATGAAGTTCCCGCGGAGAATTATCTGATTGAACCGCTCCCACGCGGTACCGCCTCGGTCATTGGCCTGGCGGCGCTGCATTTGAAAAATCGGGCGCCGGATTCGGTGATGGCTGTACTGACGGCGGACCATTTCATTAAAAATGTGCCGGATTTTCAACGCCTGCTTTCATTTGGGCATCAGGCCGCGGAAGCGGGGCATCTGGTCACATTGGGGATCCAGCCGTCTTTTGCCTCGACAGGTATGGGGTATATTGAACAGGGCGCGCCGGTTTCGGCGGATTTTGATCATCCGCTGTTTCGGGTGGCTCGCTTTACGGAGAAACCGGATCAGGTGACGGCGGATGCGTTTTTGCGCTCCGGGAATTTTGTCTGGAATTCAGGTATGTTCCTCTGGAAAACGGACCGGGTGCTGGAGGAAATCAGCCGCTACATCCCCGCGCTTTCACAAAAATTGGATCAGATTGGCGCGGCCATGAACGATGGAACGTACGATCAGGCCATGCGGGATATATGGCCGACCATCCAGCCGGTTACCATCGATTACGGGATCATGGAGAAGGCGCAGGATGTAGTCGTTCTGCCGGCTCCCGCGCTTGGCTGGAGTGATATCGGATCCTGGGATTCGATTTATGACGTGATTGAGCCTGATGAAAACGGGAATATCACGATCCAATGCAAAGCTGTTCACATCAATTCGAACGGCACGCTGGTTTGTTCCGATCATCCGGAAAAACTGGTCGTGACCGTCGGTATGAAAGATATTGTGGTTGTCGAGACGGAGAAGGCTGTTCTGGTCTGTCCGCGCAATGAAACACAGAAGGTTCGGGATATTGTGGCTTATCTCAAAGATAACAACCTGGAAGAATATTTAT
>CALCQT010000070.1 GCA_937894825.1 uncultured Anaerolineaceae bacterium | reverse complement strand
CCCAACGATCCGGCAAGGATGACTTCCGTAATCAGCGAAGTTTATCAAAAAATACCCGTAATCGTGTTGGATCGAGCGATTGAAGGGTATGATTACACACTCTTCATCGGCCCGGATAACAACCAAATCGGTCAACTGGCCGGGGAAAGCGCCGCTGCGCTGGCCGGAGGAGAGCCGCTGCGAATTCTGGAATTACGCAGTAACGGGAATTCACAAACCAGTCAGTTGCGAAGTGAAGGATTTTCGCAAATTGTAGCCGGTTATCCCAACATTGAGATCCAAAGTTATACCATTGAAAACGGCTCGCATGACGCCGCGGAAGACCTGATCCTCAGCCTTCGTAATGAAATAAGGAAGATCGACGCGATTTTCGCCCATAATGATAACCTGGCCCTCGGTGCGTATCGGGCAATCAGTCAATTGGAGGCCACCGGCATCAGGATCATCGGCATCGATGGATTCACCGGTCCGGATGGCGGCCTGGAATTGGTACAGGAGGGGAAAATTTATGAGACCATCACCTGTCCAACCGGTGGACGGGAAGCGATCCGTTACGCGCTGGACATCCTGAACCGGGTCAGCGGCGTCCCAAAACAAATTATTCTGCGCAGTCATGTGGTCAATCAAATTAATGTGGCGGCTTATACGAAAAGCCTGACGAAGGAAATCCGAACGCCTGAAAAAGAGATATCCATCGGATATGCACAGGTCGGAACCGAAAGCGCATGGCGCTTGGCCAACAATCAGGCCATCCGGGATGCAGCCAAAGCGGCCGGGATCAAACTGACTGTCGTTGACGCGGATCAGTCGCAACCCAAACAGGTGGAAGCAATCCGTTCCTTTATCGCGGCAGATGTAGACGTGATCGTGCTCTCCCCGGTGATCGACAGCGGATGGAACAGTGTATTGGAAGAAGCGAGACAAGCCGGCATCCCGGTGATCCTGTCTGACCGAAAGATCAATGTATCGGATCGGGATTTGTTCATGACGTTTATCGGCGCTGATTTTATTGAAGAAGGGCGCAGAGCCATGCGCTGGGTTCTGCAGAACGTGCCTGCGAACGGGAAGAAAGTTCGCATCC
>CALCQT010000069.1 GCA_937894825.1 uncultured Anaerolineaceae bacterium | reverse complement strand
ACACGTGATTGCGGGCTGCCAGGGCATTTTCTTCCCGGAATAATGGCAGCCAGGCGGGCAGTCCGCTGGTGTGGGTCAGGATTTGGCGGAAAGTGATCTTCGATGCATCTACCGGTCCGGCAAAATCGGCGCTGACGTCACGAAATTTTCCGGGTTCCAGCGGTTCTTCAAAGGGGCGGCTTTCGCGCCAGCCGCTGAATTCGGGCAGGACGTTGCTGACCGGCTGATCCAGCCGAAAGCTGCCGCCTGTTACCAGTCTCATGAAAGCCGTCGTTGTAAACAGCTTTGTGATGGAAGCCAGATCGAACAGCGTTTCTTTATTCACGGGGTTCTGCCGGATCTCGGGATCCGTCCAGCCGGCCGCGCAAGAAAAGACCACTTTGTCCGGTTTACGAATTACCAGTTGCGAGGCTGGAATACTACCGTCCAGTGCGGCCTGATCCAGCAAGGCGCGAACTTTTGGAAAAAGCGTCCCGGTGTTCATTCAGTCCGAACCAATTTTTTCCGCATGATTTTTTCCGTGATGTTGGGCTGGACGTAGTTCGGAATTTCGCCGACAAAATCATAGCCCAGCTTCTGATAAAAGGCCTGAGCGGAAGTGTTAAAGTCAGAAACGGTAAGGAACATGTCATCGGAAACCAGCGCCACGATTTCTTCGGCGGCGAGCATAAGCCGCTTCCCGATCCCCTGTCCTTTGCAGTCCGGGTCAACGCCGATCAATTGGATGTACCCCGAGCGATTGAAGGCGCCTTTGGGATGATACCAGCAGAATCCGACCGTCCGGTTTGCGAAAACGGCCACCAGAATTGAAGCTTTTTCGTTAAACGCTTTTTCAAAGCGGGCCAACGCCGTATCCGGCGTGACGTGATAGCGCTGCCAGAGCCGGTTCTCTGCCATGATACGGGCGCAGGCGGCGATATCGTCCGCTTGCATCGGACGAATTTGAAAGGTTTCTGTGCTGTTCATAATCCCTTTGAGCGTAAGCGGGGATCCATCAGATCACGCACCGCGTCTCCGAGCAGGTTGAATCCCAATACAGCTACCATGATAGTGACGCCGGGGCCGATAACCAGCCAGGGAGCCAGTTCCATCATGACACGGGCCTGACTCAGCATCGAACCCCAGGATGGATTGGGTGGCTGGGTGCCGAGACCGAGGTAACTCAATGAAGACTCGGTCAGGATGGCCCAGGAGAACCCCAGACTGACCTGTACGATCAGCGGTGCGAGCGCGTTGGGGAGGATGTGCCGGAATAGAATTCTGGCATCTTCCGCTCCGATACAGCGGGCGGCATCCACATATTCGAATTCGCGCAGCTGCAGCACGGTACCGCGTGCCGTTCGTGAAAAGATCGGCAGGTACACAATGGAGATGGCAATGACGGTGTTGAGAAATCCGGTTCCCAGTGCGGTTGCGATGGCCAGCGCCAGCAGCATCGTCGGGAATGAAAAGATCATGTCCATGAGCCGCATGATCAGATTGTCGAACCAACCGCCGGCGTATCCCGCGATTGCGCCGAGGATGGTGCCGAAAATGCCGGCAAAAGCGACCGAAGTAAAGGCAATCGCCATAGAGTTTGAAGCGCCTTTCATCAGGCGGCTGAGAACATCCCGACCCATCTCGTCGGTCCCGGCCGGGTGTTCTACGGAGGGCGCCTGCAGCCGCTCTTTCGGGTAATTTTTGATCGGACTATAAGGCATGAGCTGATCCGAAAAGAGCCCGATAATCGCAAAAACCAGGATGATCAGCCCGCCGATGATGCCGCCGGGATTGCGGAGCAGACGTCCGAACAATGAGTATTGGAAGTTCCGTTTTCGTTGGGCGTTGCGGTCAATTTGGGAAATAGCTGTGATTTCAGTCATAACGAATCCTCGGATCTGCCAACCCATACGCAATGTCTGTGATCAGGTTTACCAGCACAAAAATGAACGCGATAAAAACGATTGAACCTTGCACCAGCGCGTAATCCCGCTGCGAAATGCCATTCAGCAACAGCCGTCCCAGCCCGGGCAGCGCGAAAACCTGTTCAATGATTACGACGCCGCCGAACAGATACCCGACCTGATAACCGACCAAAGTAATGACCGGAATCAACGCGTTTCGCAGCGCGTGTCCAAAAATGACCAGGCGTTCCCTGAGGCCTTTGGCGCGGGCGGTTTGCGCGTACTCTTTATTGATCTCCTCCAGCAGTGACGAGCGCGTGGTGCGCATCACCGAGGCGCTGAAAGAAAAAGCCATGCATAATACCGGCGAGATGACCTGTTTCAGGTTCCCGATCGGATCGACCGAAAACGCGACATAATTTCCCGCGTTCAACATGATTTTGAAATGAACGGAAAGGACATAGATGATCATGGTGCCAAGCCAGAAACTGGGTGTCGCCAGCCCGATCATGGCGAAAATTCGAATAATTGCGTCAAAAAAAGAACCACGGTAAACCGCGGCCAGGATGCCTACCGTCACGCCGAAAATTGTCCCCAGCAGGATGGAAAGAATGGTGATTTCCATGGTCAGCGGAAACCGGGAGAGTATCTCGCTCATGACGGGCTGCCCGGTTCGGACGGAGTATCCGAAATTTCCCTGCAGGGCATTTCCGATCCAGTTGAAGTACTGGGTGATGAGCGGTTTGTCCAGTCCGTAATAAGCGCGCAGCGATTCTGCCTGCGCCTCGGTCAACTGGTATTGGGTGCCGATCATGGCGGAGATGGTGTCGCCTGGAATGGCCCGCATGATCAGAAAGATGACAATTGAGATGCCGAGCAGCGTCGGTATCATGATCAGGAGTCTTTTGAGGATATATTTTTGCATTGAAGTTTTTTCGTAGCGCGGCGCGCCAGCTCGAAATACAACGATTCCTGATTCTTCAAAAGGAGGACTTATATTTCGATTTTTCGAACGCTGCGGCAAATTCTGATTTTCGAAGCGAATGATCCTCTGAAAAAAAGGAACGACCTGCTCTTGAGCCTTGCTCTTCAAAAGCAGGGACCGGTTGGCAGGATGGGTATCCCAAACGCGGAAAATCTACCCGTTGGGATACCCTTTTAAACATACTTATTCGAAATAAACCTGGCGCAGTGACCAGACGGAACCGTCAGGCGTGGGGATAAAGCCTTTCAGTGACGGAACCATAACGCGGTACTCATAGCCGACATACAGCCAGACCCAGGGGGCGTTTTCAGCCAGGATTTCCTGTGCTTCGATATAGTAAGGGCGTCTTTCAGCCGGGTCGGTCAATGAGCGGCCCTGGACCAGGAGTTCGTCCAGTTCCGGCGTATTGAAGATGGAGACCTTCTGCAGGTTACCGGTCGAGTGCCAGTAGCGCCAGAAGGTGCCGTTGGGATCGCTTCCGCCGCCGTTCCATGCGGCACAGGAATCAAAATCGCCGGCCAGCCAGCGTTCAACATAAACACCTAATTCAAGAATTTCGATATCGACTTTGACGCCGATTTCCGCGAGCTGATCCTGTATATTTTGCGCTTCGGCAACGGCAGTCGGCGGTTCGTCCGCAGCAGCCATAATCGTGAAGCTGACTTCAGGATTGCCGGCTTCGGCCAGCAGCGCTTTCGCTTTCTCGATATCTTTCTGATAACAGAAGAGTGAGTCGATATCCGCGCCATAATACGGCTGGACGACCGGCGGGGTCACCTGACCTTCACCTAACGCTGCGACGTCCAACACTTCCTGCCGGTCGATTGCGCAGGCAATGGCCTGACGTACCCGCACGTCTTTGAAAACATCCCGGCCCGGGTTGAGCTGAAGCACGTGATAAGACAGGGAGGGCGCGGTGGCCACGACGACGCTCGGATCTGCCGAAGCGATCATGGCAGTGGCTGGCTCATTGATGATCGCAAAGTCGATTTCGCCGGTTCGGACGCCAGCCAGGATTGAATCCTCAGCGGGAATGATCCGGTACTCAAGGTTTTTGATCTTTGGCATGCCTTCGATGAAATATCCTTCGTGCGCGGTGAATTCAATCTTGTTGTCCGGTTCCCAATTGACGAGTTTGTAAGGTCCGGCGCCAACGCTCTCAACGTTCGGATCGCCGCCGTTATCGAAGAAATCTTTGGACAGAATAGCAGCGTTGTTCGAGGACATGTCAACCAGAATGGCGACGTTTTTCTCCGCGAATTTGAAAACGGCGGTCAGGTCGTCCGGTGCTTCAATAGAGGCAATTGAGGTGAATTTGGAGCGGGCAGCGGCGGCTGTCGCTTCGTCCAGGATGCGCTCGAAGGAGAATTTGACGTCAGCGGCGGTGACCGGTGTGCCGTTGTGGAAGGTCATGCCTTCGCGCAGGTGGAAGGTCAGTTCCATCCCATCCTCGGACCATTCCCAGGATTCGGCCATGCTCGGTTGCACGTTCATCTCTTCGTCGACTTCGACCAGCTTGCCATGCATCATTTCCAGGACTTTGTGCGAGGTGAAAGCAGTCTGGAGATGCGGATCCAACCCGGTCATGTCAGCAGCCATGGCGACGACAAGCGTATCACCGGCAGCGGCAACGGGGGCAGCAGCGACAAGGATGACGAGCAGCAGGATGCAAACAATCATTCTTTTCATAGTTACTCCTTAAATTGTTGGTTGAAAAGTTTTTGATGCGTCTATATTTTGTAGCTCCATGATATCCGATGAGGGAATAAATTGTCAACTTCTTAGCCAATAATTTACGGTTCAAAATGGTTTCGCGATATCGCGCGCGCCGTGTCCTGGCTAATTCGTGAGAGCGGACCTGACTGATTGGGACATCAAAAGTAAGATTTCGATAAGTGTGCATATTCGGGGAAGAAAAACCTTTCTGGATGAGGGTTGCCCCTACACAGTTCCTTTCCCGCTAATACGATACCAATGGAGATCCGGCTTTTGACGCCCATGCCTCACTTTGATTTACACCATCTATATGGTGGCAATTTCATTCAAATTTTGTGATGATTCTTTGGCAAGGTGACTGTTCGATGAAGGATTTTTCGCTAAGCTTGTCCTGACTGCATGGAGAATCAGTTCGACACACTGGTCAATTCCAATGGTGCTGTTGATGGACAAATGGTATTGATGGGCATCGCCCCATTCCGCACCGGTATAATGGTTATAGTAACTCTCCCGTGCTATGTCGTTATTCCGAATTGTTTGTGCCACATCCTCCGCAGGCAGCCCATAATCCTCGACAGCCCGGCGAACCCGCTCCTCCAAAGGGGCATGAATAAAAATATGAATACAATTTTTGTTGTCCCGCAGGATATGATCCGCACAGCGGCCAACGATCACGCAAGGGCCTTTGCCAGCAACCTCCTCGATCACCTTGCTCTCCGCGATAAAAACCTGATCGGTAATCGGCAAATACTTTGTCCCAAGATATAAACCATATTGAAAGCCTTGTTCCGCCTTTTCCTCCGACTGCTCCACGGTTTCGGCAGATAACCGGCTCTTCTCAGCAGCCAGTCCCACAATTTCTTTATCGTAAAAAGCAACATTCAATGCTTCAGCCACTTTGCGGCCAATACTGCGGCCACCGGAAGCAAATTCCCGGCTGATTGTGACGATATAGCCTCCATTTGCAGGCGCTTCATGAAAAACACCCTCCGTTTCCACAATCTTAATACTCAATTGTTTGTTTGTCTTTCTTGCTAATACCTGCGAGAGAATAAAGTGGCATAACTCTCCGGCCAGGAAGGTTAAGTAAAGGCCTTTGCCGCCAAATACAAATAAAGAAAGCAGTAAAAAGACCTGGACAAAACCGATACAGCGCAAAAACGAAATCAGTGTCGCGAGCGTATTCTGTTCTGTGGTTTGGAACAGGAGAATATTCATCAGTGTAACACCGATGAAGATATAGGCTGGCGCAAATTGACGAAGCATTTGTGCCGTCAACGACGCCAACTCCGGGTTTCCGGACACGAAGATTGCCGCAACTTTGTCCCCGAACAGGGTGAAAAGTCCGACTGCAATGATCGCGATGATAAGATTGGTGCGCACGCCTTTTTTATAAACATGTGAAAAAATTTTGCGGTCGCCTTTTCCGTGATAAAAGCTCATGAGCGGTTGGGCCCCCTGAGTGACGCCAATCAACATCATATTCAGGATAGAAGAGGCGTAGATGACAATAGAAAAAGCCGACACGCTGATCGCTCCCACGGTTCCCATTAATGCACGATTAAAAAAGAAAGTAATCGTGGGCTTGCTGAATTCCATCAGAAACGTGGCAAATCCGTTGCTGAAGATTCGTTTGATTTCGCTGCCGTAAAAGGCTGGTTTCCGAAGCCGCAGCATACCTTGTCCGCGTATGAAATGGGTTGTGTAAAACGCGAGTTCGATGAGCATGCCGACGCCGTTTGTAATCGCGGAGACCTCGATACCATAGCCCAAAATGAGAATAAAAATGACATCAAGAATGGCATTGACGATAGAACCGGTAACAGAGGCTATCATAATCAGTTTGGGCGCGTCGTCATTACGAATAAAAGTCGCTCCTCCCATCACGATCATCTGCAACAGCATAAAAGGCGTAAGCCATTTCAGGTATGCGGTAACGGAAGGGAGAAGTTCCTCATTCGCTCCCAGGAACACCGCGATATCCCGGCGGAAGAAAAAACCTCCGAATGCCAATACCGCGCCGATCGCGGCTAAAAGAGCCAGACTCTGGCAAAAAAGATTGTTTGCCTTTTCTGGCTCTCCCTGACCTTTATAAATCGAATAGATATTACTGCCGCCAATACCAATTAGCATTGACAACGCGACTGTGAGCATCCCGAAGGGAAATGCAATATTGATAGCGCCAAGCGCAGCTTCACCCAACCCCTGGCCGACGACAATACCATCCAAAATAATATATAGGGATTGAACGACCATTCCGATAACGGATGGAATCACAAATTTCGTAAATTGTTTATTAATCTGTTTGAATTCGATTGGCTGACTTAACATACGCTCCTCTTAATAAGACCTGTTTGTATAAAACCGTTCAACAGCTTGCCTTCCGTATGGAAAGCAAGCTGATTTTTTTGATAACGCCTCTTATTAAAAGGTATAGTGCCACACTATAGTCAAGCGGGTTTTGCGTTTTTTGTGAAAAGACTCGTTCAAATTTTGATTAACACTATGTCAGGCAACAAAAATTCGATAAAAATGTTAAAGGATTACCTGGTTTTCTTTCAGCCGGTTTTTATCGTTTCAAATTTTACTGAACGATATGATAGAAGATGTTCATCTTTTTCTCTGTTCTTGTGCATTTCTTTATGGGTAGTCCTGAGAAAAGTGTCGTATTTTTCCAGATTTTCCCAGGTCATGATGATGTAAACGATATCCCGGTCTGTGGGTTTGGAATCCACGCCGATTTGCGCTCCCAGGTATCCGTCCAACTGTTTATCTTGTTCACTGGAAGCATATCTTTCGATATAGGGGGCGCTATACCCCTTCGCCGTTTCGAATATTTTGATTTCTATAAAATTCGTCATGTGAGGCCTCATTGGATGATAATTCTATGATTTGCTGACTGCCCAAATGGCTTCAGGAATTCGCCACAGTGAACCGTTCGCGAATAAACCGAGGGCGCTCGATTTCGTCAAAAATTGCAACAGCCATTGTTTTATTTGTCGTGACCGCTTCACCATTCTTTCCAAATAAGAGGTGATCTTTTCCGATTAAAGGAGTCGCCGCTTCTCCTGGAATAAATTGTAGCGATGGTGAAACGCCTACCCAATTGATATTCTCTGTCCATTTCAACAGCTCGAGTTCATGCACCTGATTGCGCGGCGTTTCGATAAACGAGGCAGCTTCCGGAATACGCTCAAGCATTTTCAACGCCAATTCGCCATTTTTATCGAGGAGACTGCCGGCGCCGAGGATAAAGAACAGGCGCGGTTGCTCCGTTCCGCGAAACAAATGGACCAGTTTTGCCGCGAAGTCAATATGGTAATAGGCCTCCGTAACCGGCGGGGCATAGGCGTTGACGACGACGTCAGACGCGGCTAAATCTTCCCTGGTCAAGTCAAACACATCTTTGACTACCAGCAGTTTTGCGTCCGCGCCCAACCTCTCTCTGGCTTTGGTCTCATTTCGGACAATTGCTGTGACATCATGGTTTCTTTTCTTTCCTTCTTCAAACAGAGCGGAACCGGCCATTCCGGTGGCTCCAATGATCGAGATACGCATTTTATTCATCCTTTCACTTTCATCAAGCAAATTAAACTTCTAAATTAAAATGATACGGTATCGGGTAAGGCTATAGTCAAGTGTTTTTATATATGAATTGTATAAAAACGCTTGACTATAGCCTTATTCCACTGCGACCGCTATTTCGGTGATGTAATTTTCGGGATTTCCACCAGCCAGGGAGTTAAAAATTTCATATTCATAGGCATCACCGGCGATTTCCAAATGGTTTTGAGCAATGTAAGCCTTTAACTTCTCATAGGAATCCGATATAAGCTCACGGGGTCCCTTATGATCAATGATGGCATATTTACCGGCTGGTTTTATCCGCAAAAACGTGCAATCATACATGCGGTCAGTAATGCAGAAAAAATACTCCGGATGATGGTACTGTCCATCTTCGATATGCTTTTTATTAACAATAAATCCGACGGCCAACGCGATGAAAATGTTGTGTTCTTCGCAAAAATGATATTGCTCATAAATCTTTTGGATTCGCTCCCGGTTGCTGTTTTCCTGAGAAATATTCGCAACGATCAGGTACACTTCTTCGCAAATCGCTACTCTTGGCAGCGCTACAGGCGCCTGAATGGCATAATTTGTAACATCGATCGCGCTCTGCAAAAGTTGCTGCATTCTTTTGATCTTTTTCAGCTCATCATCCAATTGTATTTTCTTTTGGGCCAATATTTCCATAAAGGAGGCCGTGTCCGGATTTTCGAGATACCCTTTAATTTCCTTCAACGGTGTTCCGACCTGTTTTAATACGGTAATAATGTCATACGTAGAGAGCTGTTGTATGGAATAAAAACGATATCCTTTATCGTCAACGATCTCAGGTTTCAGGATGCCAATTTCGTCGTAATGGAATAATGTAAACTTTGTCACACCACAGAATTTGGCAAATTCACTGGTCGTTAAATACTGTTCATAATTGTTTGGCATTGATTTGTCCCTCTGGAATCTATCGTGTTACACGCCGCATATTAATACGGAATTTATCCCATGTCAATCTCACTTTTCTGATCGGTTTTGCCATTATTCTCATGTTTATCAGCCCGTTTTTCGCAACTTGCGGATTCTTGCGTTGAGGGATGGGACATTCTCAGCCTGAACCTGATCCAGCAAAGCTTCCAGTTCCTCTCGGCGGTCTATGGTTCGTCCGGAAAGGTCGAATAAAGCCTGGATGGAATTGGCCCGTACGATTTTGCTTTCCTTTTTGTCCTCAGCCCAGGCCATCAACGTGTCCCAGATGACGGTCAACTCGTTGGGTTCCCAGGAAAGGCGCGACAGGAGCTGTGCCAGGTGCCATTTCAATTCAATGACCGCTTCGGCGGCAAGAAATGTCAGCAGTTCTTTCTTATGGCCGGCAAGAAATTCAGGCTGCCTTCGCGTGATCTTTTCGATCGCGCATACCGCTCCGTTTATCGGTTTTGACAAACGAAAATTAGTTCAGATAGTCGCCTATGTCGTAATGGTTCAATTGTTTTTTCACTTTTACGATGATCGAACCGTCGTCCAACGTTTTTTCATCGATGATTTTATACTTCGTCCGGTTGCTTTTTAAAAGCATCTGGTAGCCTTGATACTCTGCATTGACGGATCTGACGGCGATATCGTGAGGGACGCCGGGTTTCAATTGGAAATGAAGCGTTTGGTTCAAACAAACAGACAGAACTTTTTGTTTCATGTTTTTTTCCTTTCATTTGGGTTGAGTTCCCGTATCTTTATTTCAAAGATTCATCGACGGGGTAGTTGGCGTAGCTTTTGACTATTTTTACGATAACGGTATTGTCCGACTGGACTTGCTTATCAAGGACCTTGTGCTTGACACGTTTCCGGGTAAGACTGAGGATATAATCCTGATAATCCTTCTCGGTTTCAAACTGCTGTGTTTGTTCCAATGATGCGTTAATAACACGTTTCATTTGATTTCACCTCCTTTCGGCAATTCCGCCTCCCGAAGCTCCTCTTTGACACGGCGGTACTG
>CALCQT010000068.1 GCA_937894825.1 uncultured Anaerolineaceae bacterium | reverse complement strand
TTGAGGACGGATAAAACTTCTTTCCCATAGAGATCCAGCACTGAGCCAAAGCAGACATGCAGCGCCTGCCGGGCGTGGAAATCGTCCAACAGGGACGGCAGCTGCGCATCGGTTAACCCGGTGGGATCCGGCATTTTGGCAAATTCAGCGGAGACATGATAGGAGACCTTATCCGTGTCGTAACGTCCGCGGCTGAAAGCGTAAATCTCACGGAAGAGGTCCGGACTGACGTTTGAAAGCACCCGCAGCGCTTCCAGATAGCTGGTACCGGCGGTTTTCAGGTGGACTTTGTGCTCGCTGAGTGTGACACAGATTTTATAGATGCTGAATTTGTCGCTGCCGGAATGCAGACTCATCTTATAGGTTCCGAAGTGCTTTTGGATCGCGGCATGGATTTTGTATTCCGCTTCAAACGCTTTCAAATCGCCGATATAATCCACCCCTTTTTCGAAGCGGCCGATGAAACGCGGCGCCAGCGAGGTCCAGCGGATGCCGAGCCGTCTTAATTCATTGACGATAAAGTAATGCTCAAAAACGGAGGTTGGCCAGTCGGTTTCATCGACGGAGACCTCAAAATCGAATTCTTTGCCATTATGGAAACCGCTGATACTCGTAAACATTTTCTGAACATGCAGGATCGCCCGGCCATATTTCTGTAAAGCTGTCAAAATGTCGGCTTCACTGCAAGTCACACCTTCAACCGGAAGCGATTTTTCGCTGTAGCTTTTAACAATGTCCGCGAGTGACGTCTGGAATTGGTTAAAATCGAACGATTCAAGGGCTTCCTTCAGCGTTTCTTCGGTTGTGCCTTCCGCCACTTCCTGCACATGTTCACCCGGATCCACGGTATAGAAGGTAAAGCCGGCCTCGAAAAAGGCTTTCGCGTCTTCCGGTGTTTTCAGATGGTCCCCATCGGCTCCCCAGGGGTCTTTCCAGCCGGCTTCCACAACGCCCCACATGGCGTCATCCATGACCTGGCGCGGGGTGCGGTGGGTGCGCACATTTTCACGCACCGACTGTTGAGCAAAGATTGGTGCAACGCCGGTCCCTTCAAACGCCAGCGCATGTCCCGGGGTTGCCAGGCCCAGGCGGTCGCCTGTGCCTGCGCTGATCTTGAGCCCCAACGGCTGCGGATTCAGCCAGGAAAATTTTTCGCGCAGCACGGCCGCGTTTTCAGCCGAAAGCGGGAATATCCCTGGCTCAAGTTGGCCGGTTAACCCCAGCGTGTCCCCTTCAACCTGCAGATAACGGTTCCCTTCCGCATCTCGAACCATGACGATGCTGCTTCCATCCAGTGACAAAAGCGATTTTTCAATTTTTGTATAGCTCATTAATATGCTCCCTGTTCGTTTCTAAGCGTTCAGTTTATATACCGATTTTGGTTGATGATAAACCAGCATTTCCGCTAATTCATGCGCATCCTGCAAGTCGATGAAGGAGCGGGCGACCATTTTGGCCAGCCAGTTCGCGACAACTCTGCGCCAGACGTCGTGCCGGGCCGGAATGCTCGGGAAGGCGCGGGTGTCATCCACAAATCCGCTCAGGTTATAGATACCGGCTGTTTCTGTGACGGAATCAAAGAAGCGGGTCATGCCGTTCCAACTGTCATTGAACCACCAGGGCGGACCTAACCGGAGGGATGGATAATGACCGGCCAACGGTGCGAGTTCACGCGAATAGGTGGTTTCATCCAGGGTAAAGAGACACAGGGTGAAGTTCGGGTGGTTGCCATATTTTGTCAGCAACGGATGGAGATTGCGGGTAAACTCGGTGGTCACCGGGATGTCATCGCCTTTATCAACGCCAAATTTGTTGTAAATTTCGCTGTTGTGGCTTCGCAAAACGCCCGGGTGAAGCTGCATTACCAGCCCGTCTTCGCAGCTCATGCGAGCCATTTCGTTCAGCATATGCCCGGCAAAGGCAGCGACTTCTTCCGCAGTAACATTCCCTTTCAGTGCAGCGCTGAACAATCGGTCAAGTTCGGCTTCACTCAGCGCTGTAGTGTTCGGGGAGATGATCGCGTGATCGGTGGACACGGCGCCCATTTGCTTGAAAAAAGCGCGGCGATTTTCCAGCGCCTGGATATAGGATTTGAAATCAACGATTTCCAGCCCGCTGGCCCTGGAGAGTTTTTCGATTTCCTGTTTGAAGCCGGGCGTGTTCAGATTCACGACGGCATCGGGACGGAATGCCGGAATGATGCGTCCATCCCAACCGGACTGGCGGATTTCCTGATGCATTGCCAGGGAGTCCGCGGCTGCGTCGGTTGTACTCAGCACTTCGATATTCATTTTCTTAAACAAAGCGCGCGGTTGATATTCCGCTGAATTCAGTTTCTCCTGAATTTCGCCGTAAATCTTCTGTGCATTCTCCGCGTCCGGAATTTCATCAATTCCGAGGACAAATTTGAACTCATAAGCCAGCCAACTATAGGATGCGGTGGTTCGCATCAGGTGCAAGTTTTCGGCAAACCGCTGCCAGATTTTGCGATGATCCTGCTCAATTCCTTCAGTAGAACCATCTTTTCGCGGGATTCCGAAATCTTCAAGCCGGAGTCCCTGTGAATAGAAAACACGGAAAACATAATGATCCGGAATGATAAGCAGATCGGCAGGTGTGCCGAACCCTGTCGAATGATTCCCAAAAAGTGCCGGATCAACATGGCCGTGTGGGCTGACAATGGGAAGGTCCCGGACAGCCTCATACAATTCAACGGCTATTTTCTTTTGTGCCGGATCGGTATCAAAG
>CALCQT010000067.1 GCA_937894825.1 uncultured Anaerolineaceae bacterium | reverse complement strand
GCGATGGTGACAATTTTGTCTTCCAGCGGCTGACGCAAGACTTCCAGCACACGCTGGCCAAATTCAGGGAACTCATCCAAGAATAGTACACCGCGATGTGCCATCGAAATCTCTCCGGGGCGAGGGTGATTGCCGCCGCCGACCAATCCGGCATTGCTGATCGTGTGGTGCGGCGCGCGAAAGGGTCGGCTCTGGATCAACGGAATCTCAGGCGGAAGTTGGTCCGCAATCGAGTAAATCCGCGTCACATCCAGCGCTTCTTCAATGCTCAGGTCCGGCAAAATTGAGGGTAGCGCTCGCGCCAGCAGCGTTTTCCCGGTTCCGGGAGGACCGCTCATCAGGACGTTGTGCGAACCGGCAGCCGCAATTTCCAGCGCTCGTTTCACATGTTCCTGCCCTTTGATCTCGCTGAAATCCGTCAGTACTTCCGGCACAATGCGGTTGATTTCAACCGGTTTCTGCGGTTGGATCAGTGTATTCCCGATCAGATGCAGGTATAACGCGGAAAGTGTTTCCACCGGGAAAACCTCAATCCCCGGAATCAGCGCCGCTTCCCGTGCGTCGCAAGCCGGCACATAAACACTGGTAAACCCGGCTTCTTTTGCCCGCGCCACAATTGGCAAAATCCCGCGCACATGGCGCACCGAGCCATCCAGCGACAGTTCCCCAGTGATCAGGCTTTTTTCCAACCGATTCCGCGGCACAACCCCACCGGCCGCCAAAATTCCCACCGCAATCGGCAGATCAAAAAAAGAACCTTCTTTCCGCAAGTCTGCAGGCGCCAGGTTCACGGTAATCTGTTTGCGGGGATAGGATAGCTCGGAATTGCGTATGGCTGAATGGACACGTTCACGGCTTTCCTGCACCGCCGCGTCCGGCAACCCGACGATGATGGTCTTCGGCATCGCAAAGGGATCCGTGTCCACTTCGACTTCGATGATCTCCCCATCCAGGTCCATCACCGTACATGAATAGATCTTTGCGAGCATACTCCTGTCCTGTCTCCGATCCAAAACCAATCGGCGCCGTCCGCTGCAGGCCGGTAATCGGTTTTTTGTCCCTTTATTTCAGCAGCACAAAATAGAGCGCGACCAGCACTCCCAGTACAATTCGATAGATCCCGAAAACGGTAAAATCATGTTTGCGGATATATCCCATCAGGAACCGAATTGCCAGCAGGGAAATCACAAATGCCGCCGCCATGCCCGCCAGCAAAACCAGGACTTCCAGCCCGGAAAAGGCCAGACCAAATTTCACAATCTTAAGCAGACTGGCGCCTGCCATCACCGGAATGGCCAAGAAAAAGGAGAATTCCGCCGCGACTGCGCGGGAAGTGCCAATCAGCATCGCCCCCAGAATAGTCGCGCCGGAACGGGACGTACCCGGAATCACCGACAGCACCTGAAACAAACCGATCAACAGGGCTGTTTTATAATCAAGCGCAGAAAAATCGTTGATGCGAAACGTCTTTCCCCGATTGCGGCGCTCAAGCAACAGGAACAGAATCCCGTACAAAATCAGTGTGATCGTTACAGTCTGATAATTGAAAAAGAGCGCGTCGATTTGATCCTCAAAAGGCAGGGCGATGATAGCCGCCGGCAGACAGGCCACCAGCACCTTCAGCCACAGCGTGAGCGTATCTTTCCTTTCCTCCGCCGTCTTTCCGGCAGCGAAAGGGTTCAATTTTTGAAAATAGAGCAGCACCACAGCCAGAATCGCGCCCAGTTGCACGACCACCAGGAACATTTCCTTGAACGCCGCGCCCATGTTCAATTGGATGAATTCATTCGCCAGAATCATGTGCCCCGTGCTGCTGATCGGCAGCCATTCCGTAAACCCTTCGATGATCCCCAACAGGATCGCTTTCAATATTTCAGCCAACGCTATGCTCCGATCTTATTTTGGATAAGTAAAAGAGACTATCAACCTGCGGGGTGATTTCGTCAATCCCATTCCAATTCTACATCATGTTTGCCGTCCGAAATTTGAAATGACAGATTTATTTTGTGTTTTTTTACACCCATACCATTAATAAATTGAACCATTTGTTTGTCTCTTGAAAAAGACAGGAAATATGCGTTATGATGATGGTGAGAAAATAGAAAAGTCAAGACGGAGCGAACGGTGAAACAGATCGAAACAAAGCGTATTCGCGTAAACAACGTGGGCATCACCTGTTCCTTTGCCGGGAGCGGTGATCATACCATCCTGCTGCTGCACGGCGCGGGGGTGGATTCGGCGTTGCTGTCCTGGGCAGAAGTCATCCCGCTGCTCGCTGAACAGTATCGCGTTATCGCACCCGATCTGCCGGGATACGGCGCCAGCGACCGCATCAGCGGCGAATACTCCCTGAAATTCTATACGGACATCATAAAAGGCATTATCGAAACAGTCAGCGACACACCGGTTATCCTGGCTGGGCTGTCTTTAGGCGGCGGCATCGGCTTAAACCTGGCACTGACACATCCGGAACTCATCCGGATATTGATCCCGGTGGACGCCTGGGGGCTGTTCGAGAAATTGCCTTCGCATTGGCTGACCTGGTGGTTCACGCGTTCAAAGCTGAATGATCATCTATATGGCTGGACGGGGAAATTTCCCGCGCTCATCCGCTGGTCAATCGCAGCGAATTTGATCGGGGATCAATCCAAAATAAGCGACAAACTAATATCACAAGTTACCGAAGCAATGCAGGCGCCGGATGCCGGCAAGCCATTCATCTCGTTCCAGCGAAGTGAAATCACTCCCAGCGGTCTGAAAACCGATTTGTTCGGAAGACTGAAAGAAATCAAATGCCCGACCTGCCTGATCCATGGCAGCCTGGACAAAGCGGTTCCACTCAAAGGAGCGATCCTGGCCGGCGAACGGATCCCCGATTGCGAGCTATATATCATGGGAAACTGTAAACATTGGCCGCAAAAAGAGCGGCCGGATGAATTTGCCAATGCTGTTTTATCCTATTTGAAACGAAGATTATGAGGACCAACTCCATGAACCAATATGATGTCATCGTCATCGGCGCCGGCGCCGGCGGGTATATCGCCGCAATCCGCAGCGCTGAGGCAGGTTTGAAAACTGCCATCATTGAAAGAGATGCGCTGGGCGGCGTCTGCCTGAACGTCGGCTGCATTCCGTCCAAATCACTGTTGAAAAACGCGGAAGTCGCGCGCACACTGCGGAAAAGCGCCGCTGCGTTCGGCGTCAGCTTCGACAATCTGCAGCTAGACTATGCCGCGGCCGTTGAACGGAGCCGCAAAGTGTCCAAACGGCTGAATCAGGGCGTGGCCTTCCTGATGAAAAAAAACGCCATTGATGTGCATGAAGGTACCGCCGTCTTTGAGGACGCCCATAGCATCCGGGTCGAAAAAGCCGATGGAAGCAGTGAGCCATTAACCGCCCGTTTCTTCATCATCGCAGCCGGAACCCATGCCTTCGACATCCCGGGCGTGACCCCGGACGGTGAGAAAATTCTGAATTACCGCCAGGCCATCCTGCAGACCAAAAGGCCGGAATCCGTTGTCAT
>CALCQT010000066.1 GCA_937894825.1 uncultured Anaerolineaceae bacterium | reverse complement strand
CCTGCCGTGTAAAAAAACGGTTTCTGGATGACTGAAAATCCCGGGACTGAAATTTTCAACGGCTGAATAAACACGATTGAAGGAAGCAAGCATGGCCCAGACAACAACACCATGTCCGCGCTGCCATAATCAGATGGTCGCGGATGTACAACAGGTTTTTGATCTCAATCAGGATCCGGCCGCGAAAGAGCGCCTGCTCAGCGGGCAGGTCAATCTCGCGGTTTGCCCATCCTGTGGTTTTCAGAGCGCGGTCGCTGTTCCGGTGATTTATCATGACCCGGAAAAAGAGTTATTTCTCTCTTACTTCCCACCGGAAATGAACGTGCCGCTCAATGATCAGCAGAAAGCTCTTGGGCCGTTGATTTCACAGGTGGTAAACCACCTGCCTCCGGAAAAAAGGAAGGGCTATTTGTTCCAACCGCAGGCCATGCTGACGTATGACACGTTGCTGGAAAAAATTCTGGAAGCGGACGGAATCACGAAAGAGATGTTGGCAGAGCAGGAAAAAAAGGTCAATCTGCTGCGCAGATTGCTCAGCAGCCCGGAGGAATCCGTTTCCGAAATCATCCGCCAGGAAGCGGATTTGATCGACCAGAATTTCTTTGTCATGTTTTCAAATGTCCAGAACAGTTACGCACAAGCCCGCGATACGAAAAAGTTGCAGGTCCTGCAAAATATTCAGGAAGCGTTGTTGAATGAGACTGCTTACGGGCAGGAAGTGAAAAAACGGGCCGAGAGCACGCAAGATGCGATTCGTGATCTTCAGGAACTGGGTGACCAACTGAATCAGGATACGTTGCTGGATCTGGTGCTTGAATCACCGGATGATACCTACCTGCAGACACTGACCGGGTTGGCGCGTAACGGGATGGATTACACTTTCTTCACGAAACTAACCGATCGGATTGAAGATGCCGACCAGGAGACAAAGGCGCATTATATTGCTGTTCGCGAAAAATTATTGGATCTGATCCAGAAAATCGATGCTGCACTGACTGAACAGCGGCAGGCCCGCAAAGCGGTTTTTGACGAGATCATGAAAGAAGAAAATCTTGAACAGGCGATCATGAAGTATGCGCGGGCGATTGATGAGAGCTTTCTGGAAGTTGCCAACGCGGAGCTTCAGGAAGCCCGGAAGAATGGTGATTTCGTGCGCAGCGGAAAAATTCAGCAACTGATCGATACCATCACCACCTTGAGCAAGCCGCCGGCTGAAGTGGAGTTCCTTGAAAGTCTGCTTACGAAAGCGGACGCAGCTGAAATTGGGGCTGCTCTGGCGGAAAGTCAGGATAAAGTGACGCCTGAATTTCGCAGTATGCTGGATATGCTGTTGAGCGAATTGGAGAAGGGGCCGGACAAGGATTCAGCTGAGATTCAGAAGATTCGTTTGATCAAAACGCTGGCCGGATAGCCCGAAATCGGACTTAGCTCCTCTTAGGATAAATTGAAAACCGTATTGTGGTTTTGGAAAGACTCAAATCCACAATACGGTTTTTTTGTTTTAGCGAGTGCGTTGACCGTCAGGAATCTTTTTGAGGATCACGATAGTTTAAACCGAGCACGGGATCATCTGTGAAGATGGCATCTACGCCCAGACGCTGCAGACGCAGCATATCCTGTGATTCATTCACCGTCCAGACGCGAACTTGACGGCGGGAGAGATGTTCGAAGCGAATCAATTTCTCACTGATATCGCTCACATGCGGGTGAAGCGCATCAACATTGATTGAATGATTCAAAATGTTGCGTGCCCCCCAACCTTTGAAGCCGGGCAGAGCAAGCAGCCCGCACTGGACTTCCGGCATCAGATCCTTGCCCCGGACCAGATTCTTAAATTTGAACGATGACAGAAAGACGCTGTCTTTCAGTTCTAAATCCGCAACCAGTTCAATGACGGCATCGACCAATTTGTCCTGCCCCTTGGTTTCGTAGTTGGCTAATTCGATATTGATTTTCAGTTTCCCGCCCAGTTCCTGCAGTACGGCTTCCAGCGTTGGAACCGGCTCATTTTCGAAGGCGATTCCTTTGTGGATGCCGGCGTCCAGTTTTTGGATCTCGGCATAAGTCATTGCGGAAACCTCGCCGGAACCATTGGTGGTGCGGTCAACACTGCTGTCATGCATTACAATGACGACATTGTCCGTGGTCAGACGGGCGTCCAGTTCGATGCCGTATGCACCGGCTTCATAGGCCTTTCGGAAGGCCAACAAGGTGTTTTCAGGATAGACAGCGGAATATCCGCGATGTGCGATGATGTCCATAATTAGGCCCCGTTTTCTTTCAGGTTAATCATACCAAATAAGCGGCAGTAAAGAGTGAAAAAATTCTATAACGCTGTTATTTTGGGCCCTCAAAAAACATCCCCGAAGTATTTGGGATTCTGATTGGTTTCAGGGAGCCTTTTCGGCTTGACTTTCGACTCCGATTTATGTTACTATAGAATAGTGCTTACTAACGAATCCTGTTTTAAATAACAGAGAGTAACGTAATAAGCAATAAGGAGAAAAGACAAATGGCAAATAATTACACGTCAAAAATAAATGTTTTTCTTGCGGATCAGATTGTATTTTTTATCAAGCTGCATAACCTGCACTGGTTCATCAAAGGCCCTGCTTTCTTTACGCTTCATGCTGAATACGAGAAGCTCTATGATGAGGTGAATGAAGTTCTGGATGAAGTCGCGGAACGGTTGCTCCAGTTGGATGTCGATCCGGTCGCCTCGATCAAGGAAGCCAAGAAGATCGCGACGCTGGAAGAACGAGAATCGGGCGCCGTGGATGCGAAAGATTCAGTCAAGCTCATCATCGAAGATTTCGAAAAACTGGAAGCCGCGGCCACGGAGATCATCCGTCTGTCTGCCGAAGCCGGTGACGAAGGCACCGCTGATCAGTTCACAGGTTATCTGCGCTCTTATTCCAAGATTCTTTGGATGTTGAAATCCTATCTGAAATAAGTTGGATATAGGGCGGATTCTTTTCCGCCCGGTTTTTCTTTCATGGATCAACGTCAGGCGGAACCGGATCTTACCCGGTTCTGCCCTTTCTTTAATACCGTCGGTGATTATTCGACATTAAGCCGCTTGGCTCTTTGCGACGCATTCTGCACAATGCCCTGAGGCTTCCCACAATCCAGCGGCAACCGGAGCCCAATTCTCAGCCGTATTTTTGCATTTTGCTGAAAGCTCATATACATCTTCCGGATTCTGCAAATCGGTGGACAGTGCGCCGGAACGAGCTATCATTTTGGACAGTGCGCCTGGATTATCCAACAGTGGGCATGGCCGCAAATGATTGTGATTGAACGGCTGTCCTTCCTTATATGCCATGAACAATGGGGATTGCAGCGCTTCCAGCAAT
>CALCQT010000065.1 GCA_937894825.1 uncultured Anaerolineaceae bacterium | reverse complement strand
GCTTACGCGCCTGATCATGTCGTTCTGTGGGGTGCAGTCATTTTCCAGCGCAAAGGCAATGTCTTCTCCTACGGTCTGCCCGACAAATTGGCCGTCTGAGTCCTGAAGGACGGTGCCGATCATCTTGGAGCGGTCAAAAATCTCCAATTGCGCGGCGTCTTTGCCCTGGATCAGCAGGCCGCCGGTGATGTCGCCTTTGTAGTAATGCGGAATCAGTCCGTTGATGCAATGTCCGAGCGTGCTTTTTCCGCTGCCGGAGACGCCGGCAATCAGGATTTTCTCTCCCTGGTAGATTTTTAAATTAATATCGGTCAGTGTATTTTCGGTTTGCGCGCGGTATTTAAAACTGAAGTTATTGAATTCGATGACTGTTTTTTTCATTATCTCAATGGGAATAAAAACAGATGTTTCAACGCAATTCTGAAGATGCTCTGAAACATCTGTCTGTCGACAAACGATCTGATGCGTTTTTGGTGCATCAGATCGTTTATTCGTTGGCTATGATTCTTTGCTCAGACTGCCTGGCTTGGTGCGTGTTTTTGCGTAAATGACCAAGAGGATGGTTCCGATAATGGCAACCGTCACAATATTTGCCAGTCCGGCGACGATCCCCTGCAGGAAGACTTTGTCTGAAGGTTCCGCATAAATCACGATGTCAAGTACGGGGGCCAACAGACCCCAGCCGACTGCGTTGGCAACAATCTGAAAAAGGTTGAAGGTGAGGATCTGTTTTCCTCCGAATTCACCGCTTTCGATGTCGATTCTTTTCCAGGCAAGGCCGATAATCGCGCCCACAAACGCGGATACGATCACCCAGCTCCACCAGACGGAGCCATAAGCGGTAGCGTCTGTCAACGCATGACCGATGAATCCGACGAGTGCGCCGGCGATCGGCCCGAAGAGGACAGCCAGAAAGGCCAAAAAGGCGTAAGCGGTGTTAATGCTGGTATTGGGGATTCCGCTTGGGATGGATACAAAGCGGTTCAATACGAGGAAAATGGCAGCGCCGATTCCAATGGCAACAATAGTACGAGTGTTGAGTTTCATAATGATCTCCGGTATGAATAAACGAATTGAAATAACGACAATTATGCCAGCTTCATGTGGCTATGATTATAACATAGCGAAGGATTTATGGCCTTTTTTGTGCCGATTTTTTTGATTTGTGTGCCAAAAGCATGTCGGAACCGGCAAAAATTTATCTCAATTAATATGGCAGGGGCGATCATTCCTGTCAGGGTGCTTCGCGATCATCGTCCCTACATTCCCGTGTGTAAAAATAATCTATTTTTGACGCCGGTACCGTTTTTTCCGTAATTACTTAGAAGGAACTCGGCGATAATCTCCGTACCCGGCGACTTTGAACGCCTGGCCATGCCATGGATAGTCGAACATGTCACTGAATTCGGCCCAAAAAGGGTCGTTGCCGTGAAGGATCAGAATGTAGTCGGCTCCGGAAGCCTCGATATACGCGGCAAATTCATCCTTTGTGAGTCCAAAGTCTGCCGGATCGCCGCAGGGCTGCCAAATGATATAGCTATGCCCAACGAAAAGGTTGTTTAATATTTGACAGGACAATCCGGTTGATCCCAGGTCAATTGCCTGGACTGTGCTGCCTTGGGGAATCACGTCAACGAACTCGTTGTAATTTTTCTTCTGCTGCACCCAATTCGATTTTTCCGGCGCCTGCGGTGCGAAAATCTGTTCCAGCGGCGAATTGATGATAATGTAAAAAGCGGTGGCTATGGCGATGAGTGCGGTAAACTTGCGGGTGACTCCGTCCGGAAGACCGGTGATTCGCCAGAGCAAAATGGCAAAAAAGGACACGCCCCACGCGATCATATAACTGCCAACATAACGGAGGAAACTGTGCAATTGTTCGCCATTTTTGGGTTCCTGCACAAACATGGCAAAAATCACCAGAAAAGCTGTGTAGATAATAAATCCGGCTAACATGGCAATGTTGTAGCGCAGGAATTTTTCGGAAAAGTCGGATTTTTCCAGGATGTGGATCAGGATTCCCAGAAAGAACAGTACTGCAACCAGGATAAATACGGATGTTCGGGCGGAATAAAATTCCTTGCTGAACAGTTGCTCCAGTGCCAGCTGCCAAATTTTCCGTTCCCGTTCGGCGATCGCGGGGGAGAGAAGCGTGCGGAAGTTTTCCAGCGTCTGCCGGGATGTGGAGAATACTTTCATGGGCTGGACAATCCAATTGCGGATTTCCCAGCTGCCGACTGCAAGTACGCTGGCGGCGACGGGGATAGCGATTTTCAGCGCCCACCTTTGCACATTCCCCAATTTTATTTTTTCACGATTCTCTGTCGGGGAAGTGCTCCTGGCTGTAAATCCATTGATTGTTAATAACACCAGGAATACCGGCGCTGCAAGGACGATACAGGTGGTTTTCAGCGAAAGAAAGAAGAAAAGCAAGATCGCGAGTTGGAGAATAAAGCCGGTATCGTGATCTTTCGCTGTAAAGATTCCGAAGATAAGCGCCGCGGGAAAAATCCCGATCAGCCCGTCGATACATATCGTATCAATGGCCGAACCACAAAAATAAAGTGTGAAAAATGAAAAAACAAGGAGGATCGGGTAATAGATGAACGTCTTTTTCGAGAAGTCCGGTGCACAGTATAAAACTGCCGCGAAAATAACGGAAAAAATTCCAAAAATGATAATTCCCTGGCTGTATTTGGTCAGTGCGACAAAATAATACTGGATCAAAGAAATTCCCAGCGGATAATCTGCATGCATGAGAGTGGGAGCTTTGGCTCCGGTTATATAGAGAGAACGGACAAAGCCATCCCAAAAAGCCAGTTCGTCCCATTCATGATAGATTTGATTACGGAGCAGAAAAGCGGAAAAAAACATCAGGAGGAAGAAAAGTGCCGCCGGAAGGATGACTTCGGCGGTTGTTTTTTGGGATTTGTTTTTCAGGAGCAGGATCATGGATGCAGCCAGCAATGCCACATTGATGATGGCCGCGAATATGATTCCGGTCTGTCCGATGCCAAAAAGTGCGAAGAAATAAAGCGCAAGGAACAGACCGGAAAAGCCGATCAGTGGTGATTTGTTGAATGGAATGGAAAATCGTATCGCCGGGAACAGCATGTAGCCGGAAATACTGAATAAAATCACCGGAATTGCGACCAATGCGCTCATAGCGATCCTTTTGGATTAGATTTGGACTTCCAGTTGCGAATGAAAGCATCTTTGATTCGCAATTATTCAATTCTACACTGAAACAACCGCGGGCGGCGATGCTGCTCATGACCCCATACTATTTTGGTATGGATGTCACAAGTGGAATCTGGAGCAACTGTCGCTGCAGATCAACACAAACCTGATTGAGGATATAAAACCACTGGCCGGTCTCAAAGATCTGAAAGTTGTTCTGTTGGCCGGGAATCCCGTTACGGACTTCAGTCCGCTCAAGACGATTTATCCCAATCTTGAGGGCAAGGATTTTGAACTGGAAGAGTAGCCGGGGTTTTGAAAAAGAACATCCGGGCCTTTTTTTCTCTGTGAAATGAAAAAAGACCGGTTGAAATAACAGTGGCATATCGCTTATTGGCATTACGTGTCTCCAATGCCATGTACGAAAAGTAAAACTATGGTTCGATTACTGCGTTATACGCAACAACAGAACCATAGTTTTACTTTTATCGAGTATAAGAATATTGGCGCCTGTATCTTAGAAGTAATAATCACCCTTGGTCAGTTTCTCTTCTTCAGATTCTCCACCCAAATAGGCCGCGCGCACTTTGGG
>CALCQT010000064.1 GCA_937894825.1 uncultured Anaerolineaceae bacterium | reverse complement strand
ACCAGGGTGAAAATATAAGGAGCCATTTCAAGGAAGAAGGTCAGATTGGGCACAAAGAAAAATGGGTTGTTTAATCCGAGCAATGTCCGGGGGAGTTTGATGTCGATGATGACGCGGGATAATAAGCCGAAAAGGTAGGCTCCGAAAGCGCCGCGGATCGGATTCCACTGCGCAAAAATGACCAGACCGACGCAGATCCAACCCTTTCCATTGGTTGTCAGTTCCGAGAACCAACCGGGATAAATTGCTGTGCTGATGGCAACGCCGCCGATTCCGGCCAGCGCGGCGCCCAAGATGGTGTAAAAATAGCGTAAGCCATTTACGTTGACGCCCATGGCGTCCGCGGCTTCGGGATTTTCGCCGATGGCCCGCAGATGCATTCCCGGCCTGGTTTTGAAGAGATACCAGTTGGCCAGCGGGATCAGGAGCAGACCGATGTAAACCATGATATTTTGTTTGGTGATGATATAGAGCGGCTCACCGATGGTCGGGATTTTCTGTAATGCGGGAAAAGCGATGGTCGGCAGAAGATTGACCTGGCCGATCAGGTTGGAAAGATTGGCGCCCAGAACCATGCTGACGCCGGTTCCGACAAAGTTGATTGCCAGACCGCTGACGACCTGATCGGCTTTCAGTGTGACACAAATCAACGCATGCAGTAACCCGAGCGCTGCCGCCGCGCCGATCCCGCCCAATAATCCAAGCCAGGGGGTGCCGGTTGTCGCGGCAACTTTGTATCCAATCGTTGCGCCGAGCAGCATATAGCCCTCAATAGCGAGGTTCATCACACCGGAGCGTTCGGTAAAAATTCCTCCCAGCATCCCGAATAAAAGGATGGTTCCGCCGGATAATGCTGAAGCTAAAATTGAAAATAATCCCATTGGAATTCTCCTTTATTTTGTTTCCGATTCGTTGATCCGGGTGAACTGCAGCCGGTACTTGAGGAAGAAATCAAATCCGATCAGACAGACCAGAATGATCCCCTGCATCATCTTTGGGATGCCGGACGGCTGAATTTCACGGCCCGCGATAATCAGGCCGCCGAAAAACACGGAAACCGGGACAGCCAATAACGGATTCAGTTTCGCCAGCCAGGCGATGATAACCCCGGTATAGCCGTAGCCGGGAGAAATGGAACCCTGAAACCGTTTGACTACGCCGGAGATTTCTACCGCGCCTGCCAACCCCGCGACTGCGCCGGAAAGCGCCATTACCAGGACGGTGTTGCGGACAATGTTGATGCCCGCGTAATTGGCGGCTTTGGCGTTGTCACCGGTCAGTTTGATCTCATAGCCCCATTTGCTGCGATAAATAAGCAAGTAAATAATGATTGCTGTGATCAGGGCGAACAGGATCCCAAGATGAAGCGCCATCCCCTGCAGAGATTTGATACTGTATGTTTTGGCTATATCGGAGAGACGAAGCAGCAACGCGTTTTTTGGAAACTTTTCGGACATCTGAAATCCCTGGTAGGACCATTTGCCGAACAGAAAAAAATTGTTCCAGGCGACCGCGATATAGTTCATCATCAGCGTTGAAATAATTTCGTTTACCCCCAATTTCGCCTTTAAAAAACCGGGGATAAATCCCCAGAGTGCGCCGAAGATCATGCCGGAGATCATCATTAGAGGAATAAATATCCAGGGCGACGTTTCTGCCGGGACCACGGGAGCCAGAACGATCAGGCTGGCGCCGAACGCACCCAGATAAAATTGTCCTTCCGCACCGATGTTCCATATTTTCATGTGGAAGGCGATGGCGCAGGCGATGCCGGTGAAGATCAACGGGATGGCTTTGGTCAATGAGTCTGAAAGAGCGAACCAGGTGCCGAATGCAGCTTTCCACATCTTTGAATAGGTGTAGAGTGCGTTTCCCCCGACGGCGGAGATCAGAATGCCGGTCAGGATAAGCGCCGCAGCCAGAGCTGCGAGCGTTAATAAAGGGGAGAGCCATTTTGGCGCTTCATCAGAGCGCTCCTCAATTTGGATGCGATAGGGAAAAGATCTTTTTTTATCGGATTTCAGCAAGGCCTTATTTTCCATCAGATTTCTACTCCATTCCCAACCTCAGAAAGTTCCGCTATGTCTTCCAGTTTTGTTCCGGTCATCATTAATCCGATTTTGCGGATATCGCCATTGCTGATCTCGCCCATGATTCTTCCTTCATAGATCACGTAAATGCGGTCGCTCAAATTGACCAGTTCCTCCAGTTCCTCAGAAATCAGCAGGATACCGGCTCCCGCTTCGCGTTGCAGCAGCAGCATTTTCTGGATTCCCTCAATGGCTCCGACATCCAACCCGCGCGTCGGCTGCACGGCGACCAGAAGGGATTTCATGTTGTCAATCTCGCGTGCCAGAATTACGCGCTGCAGGTTGCCGCCGGAAAGAAGCCGGACGGGGGTGTCCACCGTCGGGACGATGATATCATATTGTTTTTTTAATTCTTCCGCGTATTTTTTTGCTTCTTCTTTGCTGAGCTTCCAATTGGTGCTGATCGGTTTGTGATTATAGTTTTTCATGATGATGTTGTCTGTCACGCTCAGGTTCGGGGCGGTCCCGGCATGGTGCCGGTCTTCCGGGATGTGCCCAATGCCCTCGTCAATCCCCTTGCGGACCGGCGCTTTGGTCAAATCCAGCCCTTTTGAGTGAATTTCACCGGTGGTTACCTTGCGCAGACCTGAGATCACCTCAGCCAGTTCGCGTTGGCCATTGCCGGCCACCCCGGCAATTCCGACGATTTCACCGGCACAGACGTGCAGTGAAACTCCGTTCAACGCCGGCAACCGTTTGTCATTTTCGGCGTAAACGTCTTTGACGGAGAGCACCTCTTGTCCCCGCCTGCAGGCCTGTTTGTTAATGGAGAAGATCACTTCCCTTCCCACCATCAGCGAGGCCAATTCCTCTTTTGTGATGCTTTTGGTCAGGATATCCGAGGCGGTTACTCGTCCATGCCGCAAAACGGTGACTTTGTCGGCAATCTCCAGGATTTCATTCAATTTATGGCTGATGAAAATAATCGATTTGCCGCTGCGCGCCATGGCCCGCAGTGTTTCAAACAGCACGCCGATTTCCTGAGGAGCTAACACGGCGGTCGGTTCATCCATGATCAGTATATCGCAGCCGCGATAGAGCATTTTCAGGATTTCGATCCGCTGCTGTTCCCCAACGGAGAGCTGCCAGACCTGCGCGGTGGGATCGACATGCAGGTTGTTTTCATCACCGAGTTTTCGGATAATCTGATCATATTTCTTCAGATTCATAACGAATTTAGGTTCATCCAGCCCTAAAAGGATGTTCTCAGTGACTGTTTGCGTCGGTACCAGCATGAAATGCTGGTGGATCATCCCGATTCCTTCACTGATGGCTTCTTTTGGCGATTTCAGACCAACCCGCTTTCCATGAACGAAAATTTCCCCGGCGTTTTCCTGATACAAACCGGCCAAAATATTCATCAGGGTGCTTTTCCCGGCGCCGTTTTCTCCCAGAAGCGCATGAATTTCTCCTTTGCGCAAACTGAAATCTACTGAATCGTTAGCGATCAATCCGGGGAACTTTTTCGTGATGCTTTTCATTTCAACGACAAATGGATTTTCTTCTGCCATGTAATTTCTCCGTTCAACAAGTTTGTTTTGAGAACAGCAGCGATTTGTTTTTTTGTGTCAACAGTCATTTATGACGGACACCCAGACTAGGTCAGGACAATTGCGCAAACCGTGACCGCTTCTATAGGGTTATTCATCCTCATTAACAAAATCTTTTTGACATAATTTTGCCTTTGAGTTGTACTCAAAAGCAAAATTATGTCAAAACTTAATTCATGATTCGAAAAGAAATTCCTGTTTCACACTCCTGTGAAAACCCGCAGAACACTTTCTTCAGATGGTATTTCGCCCCAACAATTTCTGAAAACGACGAATCAAATTTGTAAGATGATCTCCCCCTGTTGCCCCTTATCATAATGAAAAAAGAGGC
>CALCQT010000063.1 GCA_937894825.1 uncultured Anaerolineaceae bacterium | reverse complement strand
CTGCATCCCCACGGCAGAGGCGCAGAGCTTCCCGCATGTCCTCCATGTCTTTTGGACTGGGAATCAGCCGACCGGTGAACTGGGCAAAGACACCCTCGATCCGGTTCAGGGCGGCGTTTCTGGCTGCCGCTTCGTTCGGCTCTGACGTTTCACCCTCAGCCGCCGCAGCCGCTTCGACGGCAGCTGTGGCTTGGGTGGTAGGATCTATCGTGGTTGCTGCTGATGATCTTAGATCAACAGAAGGCGAAGGTGACGGAGAAGGTGAAGGTGAAGGTATGTTTTCCCGCGCACCCTCGCGCACCTTCGCGCAACCGCGCGCAACCGCGCGCAAATGTGGTGGAGCAGGGAATTTAGAATTATCTTCCCTGCGTTTCTCTTTACGGATATGCGTCTGATACTTAAACCACTTATCCGGCGGAATTGCCATGTAGCGCTTGCCGCCCACTTCATAAAGCAGAATCAATCCCGCTGCGTCATAAGCAGCGAGCGCATTTTCAACAGCTTCCCGCGTTATCATGTTGTTCACCGGAAATACCTTCACCCGTAATTCCCAGGAGTCAGCTTCGGCCCGTCCCCAGTCGTCAAATACAGTTAGAATCCACGGCCAGATCAGAGCACTCAAGGAGTCCTTTTCCGCTATTACCCCCAAGCGCTTATCGGTGCTCATATTGCTTGTGACATAGACTTTCCGTGCCATGTATAGCGCCTCCGCCAAAGAAATATCGCCTGCAAAAAGGAAACAGGTCGGCCATTATGGAATATCGATGGACACACAGTTAAAAAAGGAGTGAACAATTATGGCGCGTATCGTAATGCAATTCACGTGTGAAGGTGGAAAATCCGGTATGGACATTTACCTCGACGGCGAGGATATCGTGTTCGAAATGATCCCATTCGACTACGACGAAGATCCCTACGGAAGCGGTTGCGCGCGAATGCCTTTGGAGGAATTCCGCGACAAACTCGACCGATTAATAGCTGCGGGCTCAAAATAGACTGCCCTGGGCCTCGCTTCTTTCGGTTTCAACCGGCGACCGCTTTTGAATTGTCTTGGTCGCCGGTTTAACTTTGGCGTTGCCCTTCATGCCGCTTTTGATAACGCCCGCACAACCGGATTGCATAAGAAGTGCCTTGCGAATGTTTTCCCACTTCCCGTAGCCACCCTCCGCAATCATCAGGCAAAACTTGTCCAGCACGGGCACCCCATCCGGATCAAAAAAATCGACGATGTTCGGGACTTCTTCCATGACGAACGTTTTTGGCTGCAATTCGACGATCAGGCGTCCGTACTCATAGACCAGGTTGTTCCTCGGGTCTGCCATTATCTGTTGCCCAACTTTGCTGTACCCCTGGCATGGTGGGCCGCCCATCACCAGATCCAGATCGCCCTCTCGCATCTCAAGCGCGTCGAGGATGTCGGCACCGCGCAACTGGCGAACATCGCCGAACCAGAAATTACGCACACCCGGGAACTCGGTACCACTAATCCAACCGCCACCGGCAATCCATCTGTTTGGGCGCGACATTGCGATCCCATCTCCGAACACTTTGCTCAGCATTTCCGGTTCGAGTTCGCCTTTATATTCCTTTTTGCTCAAGCCCCACTGCCGCACAAGTGAACGATCTAGTCGCGCCTTGTCCGTGTCACCATCGATATAATGAATTTTCATAGGGTAGTGGCCCAGGTTCACCATGTACGTCAGCGCAGCGCTGGCGTCGTATTCGTTGGCCCCAACGATTTCAAAGCCTGCCTGAATCAATCCGCAACCCGCCCCACCAGCACCCGCGAAAAACTCAAATGCGGTTGGATGATCTCTGCGTTGCGACGTATGTTTTGGTAAATACAGGCCCGTCGATCGTTGCCGTTCGAATCGAATGTCCATGCAGCGCACCCCCTATCACTTGTAGAGCCGTAATTGTTCGCGCTCTTCGATCTGCTGCAGCGCTCGCTTCTTCAGCCTCGCGCCCGTCTTTAGAATTTCGAGTCCCCGGCGCTGCAGGTGAGCAGCCACCCGCAGCGCCTCTTCCGGTTCCGCCAGG
>CALCQT010000062.1 GCA_937894825.1 uncultured Anaerolineaceae bacterium | reverse complement strand
GGACATTGCCGGTCCCATTTCCAATCAAAGATCCCGCTTTTTTGCATCGATCATTGCCGGGAAGGGCGGTTGGAGTGGGAAATGCACGACGGCAGTTGCCGCTATATGGAGGCGGGAGACCTGCAGATGGATTCACGCCGCCAGCACAGCGGGACATTCAATTTCCCGCTTCGTCACTATCACGGCATCACCATATCCATCTGTGCAGAAGACGCGGCAGATGTACTCTCCGGCATTTTGGAGAATTTCCCTGTGGACGTCGCCACCCTGCGGCGAAAATTCTGCCGGGACGACCAGCCGCTTATTATCCGGGCTGATCCCGCCATCGAACACATTTTTTCAGAACTGTATTCGGTACCGGAAAGGATCCGAATCCCTTTTTTCCAGATTAAAGTGTTGGAATTACTCCTGTTCCTGAGCACATTGGATATTCCGCCGGAGACCAGCGAGCGCCCGTACCTGCCCAAAGCGCAGGTGAAAAAAACCAAAGCGATCGCGGCACTGATCACCGCCAACCCGCAGAATCGATATACGCTGGAAGAACTCTCCGCACAATTTGATTTCCCCATCACCTCCATGAAAAAGTGTTTTCGGGTCGTTTATGGCACCTCCATCGGGGCTTACATGAAAACATTCCGCATGAACGCGGCGGCCATCCGGCTGAGCCGGACCAAAGAAAGCATCACGGGCATTGCGCTGCGCACAGGGTATGAAAACACCAGCAAATTTTCCGCTTCCTTTAAATCCGTCTTCGGCATGACGCCATCCGAATATCGAAAATCAGCTGTCTGATTGGAGCAAAACCACCCGGTTTGGAGTAGCAAGCCCGCCTGATTTCCACTATGATAAGGGCGATTTACAGTCGGATATGCAAAAACCGATTCGGATGCCGGCTGCGGCTTATTGGAGCATTGTTCCCAGCCGCACGCGCACATATCCCAAGCACACCTGTCCGATTAGAATAAGCAACCCTGTTTCACGGCGCGCTCAGGACAATATGCTCATAATCCTGTTTTTTGACATCCGATCGTTTTGAATCGTTAAGTTAGAAAGGCGGAAAAATGAACGAACAGGGTACCTTTCGTACCGTCTACCGGTTTGCACAGGAATGCAGAGGGAAATTGTTGCTCTCGATCCTGTGCGCCATCCTCAGCGTCGCGGGAGGGTTGGTCCCTTATTGGGGCGTCTACCGGATCATCCTGCTCTTTTTTGAAGGGACACCGACCACCGGCGCCATTTTGCATTGGGCAGGCATCAGCATCCTTGGTTATGTCGTTAAACTGGTATTTTATGGCATTTCGACCACACTTTCCCACCGTTCGGCTTACCAGATTCTTGAGAGCCTGCGTCTTGCCATGACGCGCAGACTGATGGAAGCCCCGCTCGGCACCGTACTCGGGAATACAGCCGGCAAACTCAAAAGTGTGATCGTTGACCGGGTGGAGACGATCGAGCTGCCGCTGGCACACATGATCCCGGAGGGGATTTCCAACCTGCTGCTGCCGCTGGCAGTTTTCATCTATATGGTATTCATGGATTGGCGTATCGCGCTGGCCGCGCTGGCCTGCGTTCCGTTGGGCGCAATCGTCTACGCGGTCATGATGCGCAACTACAACAGCCAATACGCCGCTTACATGGAAGCCAGCAACCATGTCAACAGCGTGATCGTTGAATACATCGAAGGAATCGAAGTCATCAAAGCCTTCAACCAATCCAGCGGATCCTACGAGAAATTTGTTCTCGCCGTCGATTCATTCAAAGACTTTACGCTGGCCTGGTTCCGCAGCACCTGGAAGCTGATGAACCTCGGCGGCGCCATCCTTCCCAGCACGCTGTTGGGGATTTTACCGGTCGGGATGCTGCGCTACATCAACGGCAGCCTGACGCCGGCGGAACTGACATTGAGCCTGATCCTGTCCTTAAGCATCGTTGCGCCGGTCACCTGGTTCACCGTGGCGGTCAACGACTGGAAATCGGTCGAATTTGCCATTCGTGACGCAAATGAGCTGCTCTTGCTGCCCGTCCTGCCGGACACGGCGGCGCCGGTATCACTCTCCTCGTATGACGTGAGACTGCGCAACGTCCGCTTCCGGTATAACGAACGGGATGGCGATGTCCTGCATGACATCAGCCTGCACCTCCCCGCAGGTTCCTTCACCGCGCTGGTCGGTCCCTCCGGCGGCGGTAAATCGACCGTGGCGCGCCTGATCGCCCGTTTCTGGGACGTTACCGGCGGTGCCATCACCGTCGGCGGGGTTGATATCCGTCAGCTCCCGCTGGCGCAGCTTTCCGGGTTGGTCAGCTTTGTAACGCAGGACAACTTCCTGTTCAATTGTTCACTGCTGGAAAACATCCGGCTGGGGAACCCTTCCGCAAGCGATGAAGAGGTGTTCGCGGCGGCTCGCGCCGCCCAATGTGAAGAATTCATCACCCGTCTGG
>CALCQT010000061.1 GCA_937894825.1 uncultured Anaerolineaceae bacterium | reverse complement strand
GCTATCCGGACATCAGCCTGGTGGACGAAGTGATGCAAAAACACAATATCAAGCTGGATTATCGCAATCGGATGTTTACATCCTTAGCAGCGGTACCGTTGATCGAGCCCCGGCGGGCGCGTTACCTGAGCAAGCTGCTATTTCAACTGATGACGAACCTCGCGCTCAATGAAAGCGCCCAGATGGAAGAGCGCGCAAGAAAAACTTCTCAGCAGGCCAAAATCGGTGAATACATTCAGGTGATCAAGGAAAACCCGGATATTTCACATTCACATTACAGCATGGAGCAGAAGCTGATAAGCGAGGTCCTTTCCGGCAATGTCAGCGGAGCAAACGCAATTCTGAATGAAATGCTGGGGAGGATTTATTTTTCTTCAGGGAATAATATCGAGATCATTAAAACCCGCATGATTGAGCTGGTTGCGATCCTGGCCCGGGCAGTAAACGAAGACCACAGTGACCGGGAGCAAGTATATGAAATGACCGAACGATTCCTGCGCGACGTCAACCGAACCGGTGATTTAACAGACCTTTCCTATACCGTACTCGAAATGCTTGAACGGTTTTCCGAAATCGCCTTCTCAAACACCACGCAGAGCAAGTTGCCGGTCATTAAGAAAAGCGTGCAGTATATCAGCGGCCATTATAATCAAAACCCCACCCTTGAGAATGTCGCGCGCCACGTAGGGTTGAACCCGGCTTATTTCTCATCCCTGTTCAAAAAAGAGACCGGCATGAACTTTACCGGCTTTATCATGAAGGTCAAACTGGAGCACGCACAACGCCTGTTGCGAAACAGCAGTCTGCCGCTGGCGACGATCGCAGTGGAGCTGGGCTTTGAAAGTCAGAGTTATTTCAGCAGCTCGTTTAAAAAACATGTGGGGATGACCCCGAAAGCGTATCGTCAGAGCCTGTAATCCATTTCGCCTGCATATGGCAACATACAAGGACCTATACAGCGACAGGCTCCGTCTTCCGAATCAATGATCTCAGATTCCGTACTCCGCGGGACTGTATTTCCTGGTGTTGAGTTCTTTTTTCATTTCAGCGATGAAGACTTCTTCATCCTGCGGGATTTCCTCGATCTGCCCCCGCAGCGTGTCAACCCAGGTTTTCTCGCGCCTGCCAAGCGTGAGTTCACCCTTCTCCACAGCCCGCGCCAGAATATCCAGCGTCAGCCGGGCAGCGGAGAGCGTCCGGACAAACGGGCTCTGAGATTTGACGATCTCATTGCTGATTTCAAACACCACATCCGGGCGCAATACATAGGCCTGCGGATCCAGATAACAGTCAGATTCGACCAGCCAGTCGCGCATGGTCAGCGCCTGACCCTTCTCTGCGGCAATATTCATCAGACGGCAGTCGTAAATCAGTTGCTCCGTGGATACCACCGGTGCAAACCCGCTGAGCAATTTGACCTGCTGCACGGATTCGTTGCTCCAACAATCCGCAACAGCAGCCGCGATGTTACCAACCGGGCTGAAATGCGCGCAGGCAGCGGTTTTTCCTTCCAGAGAAATCGGTGTCCCGGTAATGGCTTTGAGGAATACATTCTCATACGCACAATCCTTTCCCGGTCCAACCGCGCCGTTTTCAATCGCGACAAGCGCGCGCGGAACGGAAATCACACGCATGACAGCGGCATAGACCTTGGGAATAAAACCCTGCTCCGCCAGCACCATAGCCGTATTTGCGAAACCACAGGACGAATCACCGGCGGGGAACGCTCCGGCTCCTGTGATAATTTCCGTCAGGTTCCGCCACAACCAGGCCATATCCCTTGCGCCGAGACATCCCAGCGCGAAAATGGCCGTGCGCAGATCCGCGTTAACGATTGCCTCATCATTGATCTCTTTACCGCCGGTGGACTCAATGGATAGAAAATCCGCTCCGTCTCTGGCGCCCTGTTCAAAAATGCGCGCCATCGCGTCCCAATATTTCCCGCTGCGCATAACAGGCGGGCGATTCATTTCTCGCAGATCATTCGGCGTCAAGCGCATGACACTTTTCAAACCATGGTTGGCCTCAAACTCAAACATGGTATCACGCACGATTTTATGGATGGAAATACCCCATTCGGGATTTTCAGTATATTGCGGCAGGGTTTCAAGCTCAATGATGATTTCTTTCGCATGCAGCTCTTTTGCCCGTCTCAGCACACCATTGATCATTTCCCGGTAAATCTTTTGCGCTTCGGGAAGCGTTTCTTCCGAAGCAATCATCGCCGGCAGGGTAAAGTTCACTTCCGGCAGGATTTGGCCTCCGCCAATCACCATGCCGTTTTTACAGGTTACCGGTTAGGGACAGTTTCCGTATACGAACGATTCCGGCGAATCGTAGGCAAGTGATGTAAATTCTCTTTGTGTCGTCACTTTACGCTCCTGATTTTCTATTTTTACTTTTTGATGAAAGCAGGTATTCTTTCGCCGTGGTTGCCGCCTCGCTTGCGTTGGGAGCGTAACCATCCGCGCCAATCGCACGGGCAAAGGCACGTGTCACAGGCGCCCCGCCGACCATGATGTGATACTTTTCTCTGACGCCGGCTTTTTCAAATTCAGGGATGACGTCGCCCATAGCAGGCATTGTCGTCGTCAGGAGTGCGGAAATACACACAATGTCCGCAGCGATCGCCTCGGCTTTTTCCACAAAGCGTTGATCCGGGACGTCGATACCCAGATCATATACCGTTGCACCGGTACCTTTGAGCATCATCGCAACAAGGTTTTTCCCAATATTATGCAGATCGCCTTTTACAGTCCCGATCACGACTGTGCCAGTCGGCAGCACGCCGCTCGAAGTCAGCAGTGGCTCAAGGATTCCCAGACCCGCGGACATCGCACGCGCGGCAATCAGCATTTCCGGGACAAAAATTTCATTTTGGCGAAATTTTTCCCCGACAACGCCCATTGCGTTGATCAACCCACCATTTAAAATATCCGTGACCGGAATCCCGTCCTCAATGGCCGCATTTACCAGATTTTTAACGATCTTCGCCTGGCCTTCTTCTACCGCAGCCGATATCGCTTCAATACTCATGATCTGCTCTCGCATCCCGCTGGAATACCATGCTTTAGTTTGATTATATGAAAAATGATTGCGGTGTATATAAATTTCTTTATACTTGTTTAATTAAGTTTGTGATTTTGGCTAAATATTGGGATAGTAAGTACCCTTTCCAGGTCAGGAATTCAATAAAAATACAAAATTATTTAAAAACTATTTGCTGTATTTCTAGATCCATTCGTGAGAAAGGGTGCCTTTTGAAGCAACAACCATTTTGCAGACGTGAGAATATTTAAAAATTTGCCCCGGCATTCATACGGTCAAAAACTTTGCG
>CALCQT010000060.1 GCA_937894825.1 uncultured Anaerolineaceae bacterium | reverse complement strand
TCCCAATGGAGGGCAGTTCGCAGGACGTGGAAGCACTGACGCTCATGCTGGATATCGGCGATATTTCGGACACACTTCCCGGCGCGGATCTGGCTTCCCGCAAAAAGCTGCTCAATGACCTGTTCGCGGAGTTCGCCGGTGTGCCGGATGAAATCTGGCACACCAATCAAAAAGCGCTGGCCCGGCTTGCGGAAGCCCAAACGACGCTGGAACCGGTGCGCATGTGGATCGGCGCCGGTGATCCGGAAGAACGCTGCGCACTCTATTTTGTGTGCAGTTGGATGTCCGACGCCAACACACCGCTCTCCATCGTGCAGGTTCCGGACGAACTCGAACAAGCGGATCAAATCATCCACTATTGCAGTATCGGGGAAATTCCAGCCGAGCAGTTCGGCGCATTGGTCCGGTATGAACAGCCGCTCAGCACCGCACGAAGGAACGTCTACGCGAATTTTTGGCATGAATTGGTGCGGGGGAACGCACCGCTGCGTGCCGTGATCAACGGCAAGCTACTCGGAGTCCCCGAGGATTTCTACGATTTCACGCTACGCGCGAATATTCCTGAAGGGGATTTCAGAATTGGGCAGCTGATCGGCAGAGCGCTGGGACAAACCCCAGGCGTCGGCGACCGCTGGTTGTTCCGGCGGATACAGGTCATGCTGCGGCAGAGGGAATTGGTGCTGGTTGCGCCATCCACCGACGACCATCCTTATTCCGGCGTCATTCGCCGGAGCACATAACAAAGTTGAAACCTGCACCCAACAAAGTTGAATTGTTGGGGGTGCAGGGTGTCCCCCAATAGAGATTTGAGTGCTTTTTCGACCATGCCTGTTCACCCTCGGTGAACGCGGGCGACTCTTGCGGTCGCCCACGAGGCAGATAAAAAAACATTATTTACAGAACAGCGTTATATTTTGGGACACCATTCGCATCGCCCTTATCCGGTGTGGGAGTCATTTTTTGAGGAGGGGAAAGCGTGAACGAATGGCGCACAGAATTCGAGGCTGCCGGAAGCGCCGCAGCCCAAGTTTTCTGAAGGGTTTTGGTATACTTACACGCTGAACGGAGGTAGACAGTCAAGTGGATATTCATCGTGGAGCACGTATCATTGTCGAAGAGTGGATTCAAGCTTCTCGTGAGTAAGTCCTTTATTTTATTACCGATGAAAATCATAAAGAAGAAGCGGAAGCTTTCCGGATCGCTGCGGAAACAAGTGGGGCGATTCCGAAGATCACCTTTCTCCCCAAAGACCACATCCAACAAGGAGACATATTGGAAGAAGTGCAGCACATTATGTCTTACAGCGACGTTGTTATTGGCGCGACAGATTATTCTTTCATTACGACCAACGCGGTGGATTTTGCGCTTCAAAGAGGTGCTCGCTTTTTATCAATGCCCCTGCACACCAATGATGGTTCTTCTATATTCGCAAGTGATTTCATTCGGATGAACCCACGGCGAGCGGCGCAAATTGCGAAACCGATGTTAAAGGCATTGCGCAGTACTGATACAATCCACGTCACGACGCCGAACGGAACAGATATCCGTTTCAATAAAAAAGACCGTAAAACAGGACTTTTCCATGGTGTAACATCCAGACGCCGGAGTATCGGTTCTTCGAGTTTCGAGGTTTATGTCCCAATCATCGAGGATTCCGCAGAAGGAACCGTGATATTGGATGGTTCCATGGGATACATCGGATTGGTAGAAGCGCCTCTTGAATTGCGGTTTGAGCGTGGACGCTTGGCCTTTATCGAACCGACGGCAGATGGTGAGCGGCTCAAAAATTATATACTCAGCTTTAGGGATGAAGCTCTTTTTAGCGCTTCAGAATTCGGCATCGGACTGAACGAAATCTCTCGCTGCCGAGGCATTTCTTATATAGAAGATGAATCAACGTTCGGTACTTTCCACATCGGGTTCGGACGGAACCTTGCGCTCGGTGGAACCCTTGATGCTGCCGGTCATTTTGACATCGTTATCCACAATCCGACCATATTCACTGATTCGCAGACAGTTATGGTCGACGGCCATGTAATTGACACTTCTATTTTTTGAAACACTCTTCCATCAATGTTTTTCGGGCTAAAACTGCAATCCTCATTCAAAACAATTTCAGTTACGGTTTGAGCTTCAAAAACCAGGCCTTTGTTAGATTTCCATAAGAAGCGTCTCTTGTCAATAAGACTATTTGTCGTATAATTGACCCAACATTTCAGCTTTATCAAAATAAGGAGGACCAATGGAAATTCTGAAGCTCATAGGAGTCTTGGTAGTCGTTATCGGCTTTGTGCTGAAAATGGATACCTTGGCAACAGTCGTAATTGCCGGCCTCGTTACCGGGTTGGTAGCACAGATGTCCCCGATGGATATTTTAACCACCCTCGGGAACGCTTTTCTTACAAACCGCCTGGCCACATTATTTGTCCTTACCTTGCCCGTGATCGGGATCTGTGAACGTTATGGTCTCAAGGACAAAGCAGTTGATTTCATCCGCTCCATGAAGGAAGCAACTACAGGGCGCGTTGAATCTCTATATCTGCTCATTCGCTCAATTGCGGCGGTCTTTTCATTGCGCATCGGTGGGCATCCGCAATTCGTCCGGCCGCTTATCAACCCCATGGCGCAAGGCGCTGCGATAGCCAAATACGGCGAACTCGACGACGAAACAGAAGATGAGATTAAGGGCTTGAGTGCTGCCGCAGAAAACTTTGGTAATTTCTTCGCCCAGAACTGTTTTATGGGCGCTTCCGGAACGCTCCTGATCGTCAGCACACTGGTTGAACAGGGACAAGAAGTTGACGCACTTGGAATTGCTTCCCGTTCTTTTCTGATTGCAGCTTTTTCTGTGGTCATCGGTAGTCTCTATTTTATGTTATTTGACAGAAAATTAGAGAAAAAAATGGGCAAGAAAGCTCAATAAGGAGAGAAGATCATGAGCACGTTATTAGATTTGTCCAAGATCTCCGAATGGGGTCTTTCCACCACTGTCGCTGAGTTTTTCTATGTAATTATCGGCCTTATTTTCTTGATGGTAGGCATTAAGGCGCTCAACGATTCTCAATTGAAAGTTCGGATTTTTACCGCACTATTCTGGTTTATCCTGGCTTTTACATTCATCGTCGGCCCTTATCTGCCGAAGTTCATCACAGGTCTCTGTGTTCTCGCGATGGCGGCGCTGACTGCTTTGAACAAAGTGAAGCAAAGCAAAAGTGATGTACCAACAGATGCTGAAACGCGTGCTGGGGCAGATAAATTCGGGTACAAGGTCTTTATTCCTCCCGTTGTACTTGCATTGACCGCTGTATTAGTTGCCACATTCTGGAAGCAACTGGGAGCAAATAACGCAATCGGCGTATCAGCGATCTTGGGGCTTCTTGCTGCTTATCTTGTGACGAAAACAAAAATCAGTAACACTGTCACAGACGGAACCCGTTTGATGGATAACGTCGGACCGGTTGGTATCTTGCCGCAGGTTCTCGCAGCGCTCGGCGCGCTGTTCACCGCTGCCGGTGTCGGCACAGTGATTTCCACCGGGGTACAGGCAATTATTCCCGCTGACAACCGTTTCATCGCCGTAGCGGTTTATTGTATCGCTATGGCGCTGTTCACAATAATTATGGGGAATGGTTTTGCTGCATTCTCTGTCATTACAGTCGGAATCGGCCTTCCGTTCCTGATTTTGCAGGGTGCGAATCCGTTCTGGGTTGGGGCGCTTGGACTAACAGCAGGTTATTGCGGTACCCTGATGACGCCCATGGCAGCAAACTTTAACATCATGCCGGCAGCTTTGCTTGAAACGAAAAACAAGTATTCAATTATCAAAGCTCAGCTTCCCGTCGCGATTATTATGCTGATCATTCATATATTTGCGATGTATTTCCTCGCTTTTTAATGCTTTGCTACGCATCCTGTAAATGGAGAAGGCATCTGTCAAACACCATTTATCAGCGACTTCGGCAGAAAGGGAATTTCTAATGAAAGTATTACTAACCGCTTTTGATCCTTTTGGCGGAGATAAGATCAATCCGGCGCTTGAAGCTGTTAAACTGGTCCCGGATAAACTGAATGATGTGGAAGTGGTCAAACTTGAAGTTCCCACAGTATTCCACAAATCGATTCAGATCGTCGAGGCCGCCATCGAAAAGGAGAAACCGGATGTGGTGTTGTGCATTGGACAAGCAGGCGGCCGTTTTGAGATCACCCCGGAACGCGTTGCGATCAATGTTGATGATGCGCGCATCCCGGACAACGAAGGGAACCAACCGGTTGACACAATGATCTTTCAGGACGGCGCTCCGGCATACTTCACAACTTTGCCGGTCAAGGCGATGGTAGCCAAAATCAGAGAAGCAGGCTTACCTGCCAGTGTGTCCAATTCAGCCGGCACCTTTGTATGCAACCACCTGATGTATGGTGTTTTATATTTGCTGGCGAAAAAATACCCAACGACACGCGGCGGATTTGTCCACGTTCCGTTCATCCCGGAACAAACGGTAAATCGCGCAGTGGCAGCCCCATCGTTAAGTATGCAGGACATTGCACGCGGTCTGCAAGCGGCCATCCTCGGCATTGCGGAAAATGAACAGGACATTCATGCCGTCGGAGGCACAATTCACTGATCGGTTCGGGCGCTGCAGCTATTTTTTTAAGCTTTGAGAAGGTACACCTTTTAATAAAGAGGTGTACCTTTTTTGTCTCAACTTTCTTTTCCCCTGAGCATACGTTGTAGTGAATTGATTGCAATCCTCCCCGCAGTCCATTGGTTTTTTTAGCCGAAGTTAAACTTGCATTGAATAACAAACAGCTAAAATCAATCAATAGTAAGGAGGTTGTAATGCACAAAACCTTGAAAATAAAAAAAAACATAACGAATCTATTGGCCTTATTTATGGCCGTGACAATTTTACTCTCAGGCGTGACGCCGGCTTTAGCCGGTGCGATGCCGCCGTCCATGCCCCAGGGCGGGCAACCACCATCGGGACAGCCGCCATTCGGAGGCGGCGCCCATACAATGACATATGACTATAGCGGGGATCTCTCCGGCGTACTGATTGCCAACGGAACGAACCTGACATCCGTCAGCGAATCCTACGCGGCATCCGAGACAGACCAGAATTCGGCGCTCGTGCAAAACGGCGGGACCATGACCCTCACAAACGGTACCTTTTACAAATCCGGTGACAGTGCCAATGATGATAACAGCAATTTTTACGGGCTGAATTCCATCCTTCTCGCGGTAAACAGCGGATCCACAGCTTATATTTCCAATAGTACACTGACAGCGGACAGCAAGGGCAGCAACGGGATCTTCGCAACCGACAACGCAACCGTTTACGCTGATAATGACGCCATCTCCACCACAGCGGATAACTCCAGAGGACTGGATGCCACTTACGGCGGGACGATTATCGCGAATCGGATGACGATTTCGACGCAAGGTGATCACAGCGCAGCAATTGCCACCGATCGCGGCGGCGGATCGATCTCGGTCACGAACAGTCAGCTCTCAACCGCCGGCTCTGGATCTCCGTTACTATATTCCACCGGCGACATCCAGGTAAATAATGTGACAGGTGTCGCTTCAGGCAGCCAGATCGCGGGCATGGAAGGCTTGAACACCATTTTGATCTATAATTCGTCGCTGAAAAGCACCCATGCAGACGCCACAGCCAGCGATCCGGTTGTGAACGGGATCATTCTATACCAGTCCACGTCCGGTGACGCGGAAGCTTCCACCGGGAACACCGCGACATTCGAAGCGTATAATTCCACCCTGGAAAGCGCAATTACCGCCGGAGCCATGTTTTACAGCACCAACACAACCGCGGTCATTGTTTTGAAAGAGACAACACTCGTGTTTGAAAGCAAAAACGTCAATCTGCTGACGATTCAGGGGAATGATTCCAATAACTGGGGTACCCCCGGAAACAACGGTTCGAATATCAAATTCACCGGACTTGGCGAAACGCTCAGCGGCGACATTGACGTGGACACGATCAGCAGCCTGGACATGTATCTTCTGGAAGGCACGACCTACACAGGCGCAACCGGCATATCTGCCAACGCCGTGAATAGCACCGAGTCCGCCGCGCCCATTACGATGAATCTCGACGCTGCGTCAAAATGGATCGTCAGTGGGAATTCCACTGTAACCAATTTGAACGCGGAGGAAGGCGCTTTGATCGTTGATCAAGACGGAAATACCGTAACGATCCAGACAAACGGCACGGCCATTATCAGCGGTACCAGCCCGTACACCGTAACCGTAACCGGCGCTTACACAACAACCGTCACAACAGACAGCGCCAACCAATTGAGCACATCATCCATCGACCGTACGGCATTCGACGCCTATTATGGCGTGAACACCGGATTTTCTGTCCATTAACGATCGTTGAACCGGCATTCCCGTTGAAGGGAACGCCGTGATACTCGGCTTAATATCAGGCGCTCACTTGGGGATCCTCAGATGAGCGCTTTTTCGATTCACAAGGCTCCGTTTGAAAATCATTTTCATCTTCCTGAATACCATTGTTGCGAATGGACAAACGGAAAAAATATGATATCCTTTATTCGTTAGTTTCAACTAACCAAAATCGATTAAGATAAGGCATAGAAAAAGGCGTCACAGTAACACCCGAAGCAACAGAAAACAATTCGCATGGCATCGTAAGCACCGTCGATGATATGGCTTGACAATAAAAATCAATTTCAGTAAAATACTTTGCGGATGCGAATGATTCGCATTTATTGTAAAATTACGAATAGATTTCGTCAGAATGATTCCCTTAAACGACTTCCCATTTTTTTTCTCCGGAGAGCCGGACAGAAGGAACCAAAATTTGGCTGGCCGCACCGGACAGTAATGGCAAGCGAAGAAAGAAATGCATGGGTGCAAAGAATAAAAGCACACATTTTTTTTAGAAAAAGGTTAGACATTGCTAACCATAGGCGCGTGTGAAGGGACCCGAAACGCCTGAACGGCGCCAATAAAGAAAAGTTATCAGATAAGCAGAATATATTTCCGATTTTGCCCGGAAGTAATCAGAGGCAGGAGCAACGGGTGAAACCTGTCTTCTTGCAAAAACACAGCAATTCGAATTTTGGTCCCAGTATCAAAATTCAAATTGGTAAAAAAGGGGGAACCGCCGTTATGTTTTTAGACTTTAACGCCGCTTCAAACCTGACCGCAATTTTTCTCGTTGGAAAGGGTCCCCTGCAAAGGAACACAAAATTCGGTTTGCTGTTGTAAGAAGCCCCTCTTTTGAAAGGAGAAATTATGGGGAAGTCAAATAAAACCGGTATCGCCCGTCTGTTCGAGTTTACCGGAAAACATAAACCACTCATTGTTTTATCTTGTCTGCTTTCGGCGATCAGCGCGGTAATCCAGCTCAGCCCATTCGTGTGTATTTATTTTGTTGTCCGGGAAATCATTTCGGCTGCGCCGGATCTGCAATCCGTGGACATCTCAAGGCTCTCATTTTATGGCTGGCTTGCGGTTGGATTGAGCGCGGCAGCGTTTCTGCTGTACTTCATCGCCCTGATGTGCTCACACATCGCGGCCTTCTACACAGCCCGTAACATGAAATCCCAATTACTGCATCATCTGGTCCGGCTTCCGCTTGGTTTCCACACCACCAATTCCAGCGGGAAATTGCGCAAGATCATTGATGAAAACTCAGGACAGACCGAAACCTTCATTGCGCATCAAATTCCCGATCTGGCGGCGTCATTCGTTATGCCGCTCGCGGCGGTTGCACTGTTGCTCATTTTTGACTGGCGTTTGGGCGTTTTGAGCCTGATCACGATCGTGATTGGCCTCGGTCTGGAAATGGTCATGATGCAAAAATCCTCCTCCGGATTTCTGAAACAATATCAAAATTCGCTGGAAGACATGAATAATGAAGCGGTTGAATATGTGCGCGGCATCTCAGTCGTCAAAGTATTCGGTCAGACAGTGCACTCTTTCAAACGATTTTATGACTCCATCATAAAATACAAGGAATTTGTCACGCAGTACACCCTCTCCTGGAAACTGCCGATGACCGCCTTCACCACCGCGATACAGGGCACATTTTTCCTCTTAATCCCTGCCGGGATCCTGATCGCTTCAAAAACAACGGACTATGCAAATTTCATCCTCAGTTTTATTTTTTACATCATCTTTACACCTGCCAGCGCTTCCATGCTGATGAAAGTGATGTACTCCAGCAGCTACAAGATGATCACCGATGAAGCCGTAAACAGAATTGATTCGATCCTATCTGAAAAACCGCTGCCCGAACCGGTTGCGGGAAAACATCCGAACGGATCCGATATCAGCTTTACCGATGTCTCGTTCACCTATCCCAACGCGGAGGTCCCGTCCGTCTCCGGCGTCACTTTCCAGGTGCCGGCTGGCACAACGGCT
>CALCQT010000059.1 GCA_937894825.1 uncultured Anaerolineaceae bacterium | reverse complement strand
CCTTGTGCAGGCTTTTTGGAACAAAATAAGTCAGGATGTATATTATAAAAAATTCTTGAAAGATCCGTTCACGTATGTGACTGGCGCCGTCCTGCTGGCAGTCTTTAACATCGCAATTTTTGCCGCCACAGGCAATCCGTGGGGTGTGTCCGGAACGATCGCCAATTGGGGCGCCTGGTTGTACCGCCTGGTTGGGGGTAACGTCGATAAATGGTGGTATTTCTCATCAGACGGCGCGCAATCCACTTTGAATTCGGGGTTTTTGAATCATACCGGATCATGGCAGAATTTTGGCATTATATTCGGCGCTTTGACGGCGACCCTTTTGGCCTCGCAGTTCAAATTCAAGAAGATCAAGAGTGTCCGCCAGGCGGCAGGGGCGATTTTGGGCGGATTCCTGATGGGGTATGGCGCGCGTTTGGCCAGTGGCTGTAATATCGGCGCGCTGTTCTCCGGAACCGCTTCGTTGTCATTGTCCGGTTGGGTGTTTGCTCTGTTTCTGTTGGGAGGAGCCTTTATCGGAAGCAAGCTTCTGCAAAAGTTTTTTATGTAATCCAATCATCAGAGCTCGGCTCTGTCCATCATGACAATTCTGATCAAAAGAGGTCCTTTGAAGCGGAAGAAATGCTTCTCGGGCATTCTCAGCTGAAGGCGCGATCATCAAAGGTATGCCTTTTTTGCATAACAGAATTGTTTTATTGGACAACCGGGCTTTTTTGCGAATGAGACAAGGGATATGGAAAAGAAAACAGAATATTATGACGTTGTAATTATCGGTGGCGGTTCCGCGGGCCTGACGGCTGGAATCTACTGCGGACGCGCAAGACTGAAAACGCTCATTCTTGAAAAAGCGTTGATTGGCGGGCTCGCAACGTATACCAATGAAATTGAGAATTATCCGGGTTTTCCGGAAGGTGAGACCGGATTGGGACTGATGGATCTTTTTCACAAGCAGGCCAAGAAATTCGGCGTTGATTTTAAACTGACCGATGTGAAAGCCGTTTCGTTTGAAGGGGATGAGAAGGTTGTGGAAACTTTCCGCAACAAATTCATCGCAAAAGCCGTGATTGTCGCCAGCGGAGGCAAACCACGCTTGACCGGCGCGGCAAATGAGGCCAATTATTTATATGATAAAGGGATCTCATTTTGCGCGACTTGTGACGCAGCCGCGAATACGGACAAAACCATCATGGTTATTGGCAGCGGAGACGCCGCGATTGAAGAAGGCATGTTCCTGACGAAATTCGCCAAAAAAGTATTCGTTTCTGTCATGCATGACGAAGGGAAAATGGATTGTAACGAAATTGCCAAAGCGCAGGCGATGTTGAATCCAAAGATGGAATTTATCTGGAATACGGTCGTAGAGCGTTTTGAAGGGGATGGGCATCTGGATACGGTGGTTCTGAAAAATGTCAGGACCGGTGAGCTGCTCCCGCAAAAAGTGGAGACCTGTTTCCTTTTTATTGGTTATCTGCCCAATACCGAACTGTTCAAGGGCGTTTTGGAGATGACCCGAAATGGTTACCTTATAACAAACGAGCGCATGGAAACCAATCTTCCCGGCGTTTACGCAGCAGGGGATGTGCGCGATAAGTTTTTGAAACAGGTTGCGACTGCGGTGGGAGACGGCGCAATTGCGGGGTATGCCGCGGAAAAATATATTGCGGAAGAGGAATGTTATCAAAAGCAGATTCTGAACGATGGAAACCCGTCGATTGTGTATTTTTATAACGCCGCTGATGCAGCCAGCCGTGACCTGTTGCCGGTGATCGAATCCCTTGAGGCGGAATATGACGGGAAAATTTCCGTTGCCCGGGTCGATGTTTATAAATCGGATGGCGTCGCAAAACGGGTCGGCATTTCTGCTTTTCCCTGCGTTGCTTTTATTAACCGAAATCAGCTTGTCAAAACGCTGGAAACGAATATCACACCTGAGGCGATTCGGACGATAATCCAGTCAAGATAAGGGTGTCAAAAGTATTATTTCCGGAATCAAATTTGCACAGGATGCAATTTCATCACATCTCTTTAAACATCAGAAAAAGTTTGGACACGGATTACTGGGACCTGTCCAGACTTTTTTATTAAACTATATGCAAAACGCCTCCGAAACAACCAAGCGCCATATTTCGCACTTCCCGGTATTTACCGGCTTTTATCTATATTTTTGAAGGTTTTTTTATTGGTTCGCGTCGTCTTTATTGATCAGGATATTGAGCGGGATCAGCGTCGCCGTGCTGAACAGCACACAGATCACCGCCATTGCCATGCCCACGGAGACGCTGCCCTGTTCAAATTCACGGACGATGAACGTTGAGATCACCAGTGTGTTGGGCGGAGCAATCAGGCTGGCGGTGACCAGCTCGCGGAAAGAGATGATGAACGTCATGATCCAGCCGGTGATCACACCCTTGAAGATCAGCGGCAGCGTGATACGGGTGAATACATAGCCCGGGTTGCCGCCAAAGGTACGCCCGGCTTGTAACAGACTGTCATTGATCTGAGAGAAAGATGATGTCACATATTGGATCGAATAAGGCAAGAACAACACGACATAAGCCAGCACCATGATCCCCATCGTGTTATACAACGGCACCAGTTTGTAAATGCGGTTCCAGAACAACATAATTCCCAGCACTAATACGATACCGGGCATCATCTCCGGAAGAAGTCCCACCGCCTCAACAACTTTTTTTGATTTCAGTGTGCTTTGGCGTAAAACAACGACCAGCAGTGTTCCGAGGATCGCGGCGATGCTGGCGGCTGCGATGGCCAAAAAGAGGCTGTTCCCCAGCGCCTGCCTGCCTTTGGGGTTTTCATTGAACAGGTCGATGTAATGCTGGAAGGTGAAGTTTCCGGCAGCCAAACCGTACCCGCGCAGTTTGATCAGAGAAGTGGCGATGACGGAAAAATAAGGAACGCCGATGGAGACCAGCAGAATCAGGATGGTATAAGCCCAGCCTGACACGAGCTGCCCGCCCCGCAACGGTTTGAAATTTCTCCGGACACCCTTGCCGCCTACCAGACGATAACTCCGCTTCGTCGTGACATAATTCTGCAGCAGCCACATGCCGAGGCAGATGATAACCAGCACGGAAGACAGGCTGGCTGCCTTGCCGAAACTGACGGGCGCAGTGGTAGCGTAGCGATGAATGTCTGTGGTCAAAACATAGAAGTTGATCCGGCGTCCCAACGTGGCCGGGGTGCCGTATTCGGAAAGCGTCTTGACGAAAACCAGCAGTGCGCCGATGGCGTAATTTCCGGTCAGTAATGGCAGCAGGATCCGGCGCAGGCGATAACCGAAAGTTCCGCCGAAGACAGCGCCGCTCTCTTCCAAACTCGTACTGATATTGAGCAATGCATTTTTGAGAATGGTCAACAGAAAAGGAAACACATGCAGGCTCATGACCAGTACCAATCCAAAAAAAGAGAAAAATCTTTCCGAAAAACTGCCGGTGAATGGAAACAATTGCTGAAACAGCCCGCGCTTCTGCATGAACAGAATCCAGCCCATGGAAGCAATATAAGGCGGCGTCATGAATGGGATCAACAGCACGATGTCCAGCCAGCGGTGCCGGGCCAGCTGCGTCCGTGTGGTCAGATAAGCCAGTGGCGCGGCGATGAGCGTGGAAAGCGCCACGACGGAAATTCCCAGGATCAGTGAATTGAAGATGGTGGTGAGATTACTCTGGTCGACGACTGTCTGCCAGGCCAGAGAGAAGTCAAGGCGGTCATTGATCGTGACCGCCTTGGCAAAAATCATTCCAAAAGGACAAAGGATGAGGATCAGGAGCAGGATGGCAAATAACAACAAAGGGATATTTTTTCGAACCTGTTCCAATGATCTCATTTTACCTTCCTTATTTGCTGCAGATTTCGTTCAGTTTCGCTGCAATGGCGGAGGAATTCTCCATCATCCAATCCCAATCGCCTTCCAACACGGGCATATCGCTCAGGTTGGCGCGGTTGTCAGCGGTGACATCACTGCGGCCGGGGAGCAGATAAGCGTCCGCGACGAGTTGCTGGGCTTCGTCGGAGTACAGATAATCAATGAATGCTTTCGCGTTGTCGGTGTTCGGGCTGGTGCTCAGGATCATGGCCGGGCGGGGGTTGACGATGGTACCACCGGCAGGATAGTAGATATCCAACGGTTCGCCCTTGGCTTTGGAGGAGTAGGCATTGTAGTCCACGCCGGCGACCAGAATACCTTTTTCGCCGGTGGTGACAGCTTCGAGCGCAGCCTTGTTGGCGCCGGGAACGATCATGCCGTTATCGGCGAGTGCCTGGAAAGTAGCCCAACCGGCTTCTTCACCTTTGACATTCATATAACCGGCCAGGAAATCTTTCGCGGCGCCGGATTTTTCCGGATCGGGGATGGCCAGTTGATCTTTGTATTCCGGGGCTGCCAGTTCGTCCCAGTCGGCGGACAGGGTGGGGAAAATGGTGGTGTTGTAGATCACACCGACGGCGGAGGCGCTGGTGCCGAAAATGGTGTTGTCAGCGTCTTTCCAGCTGGCCAGATCGGCATTGGCGGGTTCGTAGGAAAGCAGTTTGCCTTCGCTTTTCATCGAAAGGCCATCGGCCCAGGAGGCAAGAATTACGACATCGGCTACCGGGTTGGCGGCTTCGGCTTCCAGGCGGGCCAGAATTTCACCGGTGGTACCCTGGAATTGTTCCACTTTGACGCCAGTCTGAGCTTCGAAACCGGCGGCCAGTTTGTCAGCCAAACCAGCCGGGCTGGGCATATAGACCACAACGCTGCCGGAAAGTGCGGCTTCGCTCTGGTTGGCGGTGGACAATGCGGCGACGTTCCCGAAAACAAGAACGCCGAGCATCAAAGAAGTAAACACAGCTATCATTTTTTTCATTGTCTGATCTCCTTAACTAAGTTTGTGAATCATCTGTTTGTTGACATAAACGGCAACGGCTTTGTGGACCGGCAGCCGCTCAGATGA
>CALCQT010000058.1 GCA_937894825.1 uncultured Anaerolineaceae bacterium | reverse complement strand
TGGTTTTCGCCCTCCATAAAACAGCGAAAACAACCGACGCAGGCATCCGGACCGTCCTTCGGAAGGTAAAATTCCGCGATTTCCGTCTGATCGTCACGCAGCCGGTCCAGAAACATCCGGCTGATATGCCAGGTACTGCCATGATGCATTTGTCCATGCAACAGCGTAATTTTCATTTCCGTCCCTCATTTCTATGGTCTTCTTACTGTAAATATGCAATTAATTAACCTTCTGGTCTATTCCAATCCAGGCCGGATTCAAAACACAATCGTCCGATATTAACAGTCTATCCAAAATATATTAAGATATACGGAATTACAGGATAAAGGATACGTAAGATTTGAAAATAGCTTGAATTTCTATTTGACAAATCAGCGATTTTCCGTAAAATATAGTCAATAGTACCGCCGACGCCTCTAGTTTCGATATTGTAAAGATACGAAATAAGCGCACTTTCGGCGGTCGTTGATTAATGCGGAAACCACTGAAGTCCAAAACCCTTAAAAAAATCGAACACCAAAATCAGGGTCCGAACCAAAAAAATTTGCGGGGAAGGGGGGATTCGAACCCCCGGTTGAGTTTTACCCCAACAACCACTTAGCAGGCGGCCCCATTCAACCACTCTGGCACCTCCCCAATACTGCTGCTGACACCGCGAAAAAATGAGGAATCCCTCACGTTTTTTATGCGCGTAAATTATACCATCTTTCACCAAACGCGCCAGATTTTTGAAAATCCCGTCTCGATCCCGCAAAGCCCTGTGACCGACAGTGTCAGATGCGGGCCCAGGATATCAGTTCCGTAATGGCATCCCTGTCGGTATAATCAACCGCCTGATCAAAAACCGCCAACATGCCGATTTCGTCGGCGGTCAATTCTTTCCCTTGCCGCTGCTTCCGCTCAATAAACCGTCTCATGATCCCCATCAGAATCCGATCGAAGAAAGACAACGCCTTAAAATTAAAGCCGCCGCGAAAATAAAAGAAACGTACCTTTTCCAGTTCTTCCGCAGTGAAGTTCTGCGTCTGTACTTTCTCGACCGTCTCCGCATTTACAGGGGTCAGCCCCACGCCAAACACAATCACCTTCTTGTTCTGCAGGTCGCTCAGACTATTCTTGATCTTTTTCAGGCCCAAAATCCCTGTGGCAAACAAACTTCCGCCATGAATAACCACATCATAGGCAGCCAGCTTCTGCACCGGCACCTGAGAAATGGGATAGAGATCAGCGCCCAGTTCCTCGGCAATCCATTCGGCATACTTTTGGGTATACCCGGTCTTTGACTGATAAGTAACAACTGTTTTCATCCTGTCCATCCTTCCACCAATCCTGATTTCTTATCAGAATATACGGATTTTTCACAAAAAATATTCATTTTGTGAACAGGATCGAAAAGCAAGACGTTCAGCCGGCTGCAAACCCCGAATGCTCCAAATCGATGCTCATCAATGCCGGTTCATCCGCCACGACAACCACGTTCGGATGGAACTGCAGGATCGAGGCCGGAACCAGCGGATCGACCGGACCCAGCAGCGCTTTTGCCAAAATCTCCGATTTTTTCTCCCCGGTACAGATCAACAAAATTTTCCGCGCCTGCATGATTGAACCAATCCCCATCGTGATGGCTTGAGAAGGGACTTCCGCCAAACTTTCAAAAAAGCGCCGGTTGGCCTGGCGGGTGCTTTCCGCCAGATTCGTCACATGTGTCCGGCCGC
>CALCQT010000057.1 GCA_937894825.1 uncultured Anaerolineaceae bacterium | reverse complement strand
CTTGAACAGGGTTGGCGCAACATAACACCCCTCATATTCCCCGCCATAAAGGACCGCTTCGCGGTTCTCGTCAATAAGCCTGGCCAAGCGCGCGGCATGACGTTCATTGACAATATGGGTATAATCCGCATTGTGCTTTGGTTCGTTACCATAAAATTGATCGATCGTCTCACGCATCAACGCCACGGTTTCGTCATAAATGCTGTGGTGAACCAGGACATAATCCGGCGCAATACAGGTTTGTCCTGCGTTCAGGAGTTTGCCCCACATCAAACGTTCTACGCTGACCCTGAGGTTGGCGTCGCCAAACAGAATCGCCGGGCTTTTCCCTCCTAACTCCAAAACCACCGGCGTAAGATGCCGGGCCGCCTTTTCAAGGATGATTTTCCCGACCGGAATACTGCCGGTGAAGAAAATCAAATCAAAAGGCAAGTCCAGCAACGCCTGGCTGAGCTCAACGCCGCCCTGGACAACCCGAATATAAGAATCCGGAAACGCTTCCGAGATCATCGCTTCAATGACTTCCGCCACATGGGGTGTAAGTTCGGAAGGTTTAACGAAAGCAGTATTCCCGGCGGCGATGGCCCCTATGAGTGGTTCTATGACCGTCTGAACGGGATAATTAAACGGTCCAATGATCAAAACCGTACCGTATGGTTCATACATCGTATAACTCTTCCGCTTGAAAAGAATCAATGGGGTCGGGTGGGGCTCCGGTTTTGCCCAGGAACGTACGTTTTTGATCGCATAGCGGATACTCTTTTTCACGATTCCGATTTCGGTGGAATAAACTTCGAATTCGGATTTGTGCAAATCAATCCGAAATGCCTCGTAAAAACGATTTTCGTACGCATCCAATGCGGTCAAAAGCTTCTCCAGCATTTCAACACGAAATTGAAGGTCGCGGGTCTTACCGGTTTGATAAAAGGCCGTTTGCGCTTCAAAATAGGTTTTCATCACCATTCTCCTCCTGCCATATCTGCAAGTTACATCATGTAACTTATTTTATAAATTACGCATCGCAATTTGTCAACCTTATTTTTCATTTGCTATTACAATGGAGCGAAAAGGAATGGGAATGAGCTTCATACGCGCACGCAACGACGAACAAAAGAATATCCGGCTCGAGCAGATTCGCAGTGCTGCGCAGGATCTTTTCGATACCGAGCCGTATGAAAAGATCACCCTGGCTTCCATTGCGAAAAAGCTGGACTTTTCGCGTGTCAATCTTTATAACTATGTTTCCACGAAAGAAGAAATTTATTTGCTGCTCACAACGGATGAGATGAGCGGCTTTTTTCAGGACATCCTGGACACCTTCGAGGGAATCCCCGCAATAACCAGCGAGGAATTCTCCCTGTTATGGGCGGAAACCCTGTTTCGGCATGAACGGCTGTTAAAGCTCTGTTCCATCCTTTTCAGTATCATTGAAAAAAACGTCACCGTCCAGAGTCTGGCGGAATTCAAAAAGCAGCTCTTTATCGACATCGAACGGGTCTATCCGATGCTGAAACGACTGCTGCCGGGTATTCCGGAACAATCGATTCTGACATTTCTCGATTACCAACTGCACCATATTGCCGGGTTATACCCAGCCGTGACACTCAACGAAATTCAGCGGGAAGCCATCCGGATCAGCGGCATCCCGTATGAAGCAAAAGATTTCGTCTCCGCGTTTTCGGAATTTCTGATTATCGTGCTTTCAGGATTGGAACATTCGTAATGTGGCTGTCAAATGTCTGATTCCAGAGAGCCGGTATGTTTTTTTTCGTTCCTCTGCATTATTCTGGTATACACCTCTCATGTCATCTCGACTCTCGAAAACGGCCGGAGAATGCCGTTTTCGAGGCGGTGCAAAGCATTCACTTCGTTCGAGACCATCAAAATCTATCAAGGGTTTGAATCTTTCCAGAGGAAAGTTATGCGAAAATTAACGACATTTTTCTAAGGATTTTGGCTCGAAGAATATCAGACCCGAAATTATCATTGAGGATGTATCAGGCCCGACGGGACGCTAACATGTCCCTTTCGGGTTTCGACATGACAGGTTTTATAAGCAATTATTCACCTAAAACACACCCGCAGCCGCAGAAACGGCAACAGCCGCCTTACAAACCGAAAGCATCGCTCCAATGAACCAGGCACCGGCGGCGGTCAGCTCACAAGACGCGTCGTCATCCATGGTCTGGATCAGACCGCGACGAATCCAATCCCGAAACAGCGCCAGCGCCTTCTCCTCACCCAGAACCTGTACAAACACAAGCGGATCCGGCCGGCCGCTGCGGATCTGGACTTCCAGTTTCCGAAATCCCCGCTCAGCCGGACTGCGGCGGATACCGCCGGCCAATCCCGGCAAGCCATCCGCAACCTGACGGCGATATGCATTCAGTTCCGCGTGCCGGTAATGGTAATCTCCGAAAAAACCGTCCGCGAAGGTTCCCAGCCCCAGCAGGTCCTCATTCCGCAGCGGCCCGGTGAAATATCGGTTGTCATCCTCCGGCCGTGAAAGATGATTATAGATATTCTTGCGGAACCCTTGCGCCTCCAGATACAGAAAAACCAGTTGAAACAGACTGAATTTTTCCACAATCGGCTGGTTCAGCAGCCCCAGCCCTTCAAAAAATGCATGGTTACGAGCTGAATAGACCAGTTCATAAACCGAGAATCCCTGAACGCCCGCAGCGACCATCCGGTCGATGTCCTGCATAATCTCCGGCGCGTCATAATCCGGCAGCCCAATGATGACATCTGTGCTGACGGTCCAGCCGCGCTCGACCGCGGTGCAGATTTTGCGCAACACAATTTCCGCACTTTCATGGCGGCCGATGGCTTTGCGCACCGGGTCCTGCAAGCTCTGCACACCGACATGCAGCCGGGTGAAACCGGCCTGCCAGAGCTCGTCCAACGCCCGCTCCGTCAGCATCGAACTGGTCGTCTCAAGCGCCAGCTCCGTTTCTTCCGTGATGCGCAGCCCGGCACGAAGCTGATCCACAATTTGGATCAGTCTTTCTGAGCCAGCCATGAGGGGCGTTCCGCCGCCAAAGTGGACGGTTGAAACCTGCCGCCTTCCCAAGCTTTCCACGCCATACCACAGATCGATTTCCCGAGTCAGAGATTGGAAATAGTCCGGAATCGCGGATCGATTCGCAGCCTTGACCGGGAAAGCATAACAATCGCAATAGCCGCAGCGGGACTGACAGAACGGCACATGAACGTATACGCCGAACAGCCGGTGGTTTGAGTCAGACCGGTTCATGTCAGCCTGCAACGCCGCCCAGGCCCGCGCGGGATCGTCAGAAAATCCCTGTTCGGCCCAGATCGGCTTGGGCATCCAACGGGTTTCG
>CALCQT010000056.1 GCA_937894825.1 uncultured Anaerolineaceae bacterium | reverse complement strand
ATCGACGACGTCTGCGGGCTCTTTTAAAGCGGATTCCGCGAGAAAGAAACCGAAGGGAAATTCGTAATATCTTAATAATATAAAGAAATTCATACGGCCGGGCTCCTTTTGGGGATTACCCGGCCGTATTTATCAGTATTTCCGGAAAGCAGGCCCGAATTTAGGCTTACTTTCTATGTCAAAAATAATATTTGGCTTTATCCGCGTCATTGAACAGATCGATTTTCTGTTCAATGACAGTTTTCATCACCTGAATGCTGTCGACATACAATTCGAATGGTTCACGGACATGCGCGTCCGCGGCGAGTGTTTTCCGCAGCTGCTGATAAAAGGCGTCTTTGATGTCAGAGGAAATGTTGATTTTATTGATTCCACGCTTGACGCTTTCCGCGATTTCCGAATCCGGATTCGCGGATCCGCCATGGAGAACCAGCGGGATGTTGACCCTGGATTTAATCTCACTGAGCAGGTCTAACTTGAGCTTCGGAATAAATCCTTTGGGATAAATCCCATGTGCGGTTCCGATCGCAACCGCCAAACAGTCGATTCCGGTCTCAGCCACAAATCGGCCGGCGTCGTCCGGGCGGGTGTAAATGATTTCATCCGTGCCACCCTCCGCGTCATTGCCGACCGTGCCGATGGTGCCTAATTCTCCTTCAACGGAGATGCCCAGCGGATGGGCAATTTCAACCACCTGCCGGCAGAGGGCAACATTCTCTTCGAAAGGATGATGGGAAGCGTCGATCATGACCGAGGTGAACCCTGTCTGGATGGCATGATAGATCTGGCCGAGATTCGCACCGTGGTCCAGATGGATGGTGACCGGGATTCTGGTTGCGTTGGCAGCGGCACGACAACTTTGTAAAAAGCTGTCTCCCTGGAATTCCAATTCCAATGGATGAATGGCCAGGATAACCGGCGCCTGTTTCTTTTCACAGCTTTCAATGACTGCTTTTAGAATTTGTCCGGTACCGATATTAAACGCGGGAACTGCAAAATTATGCTCGTTTGCGACCGCTAAAAGGTCCTTCATGTTCAATAACATCTTCTGATTTCCTCCGAAAAGTGAGCCCGATTCGTTTCTTTGTGCTATAAAATTATAAATCAGTCCGTAATGTCTGTGGCCGTCCGGTAAATAGAAATGCAGCCCGATAGGGTCAGAATAAGAAATGGAATTTGAAAAGGTGAACGGCCCCGTCTGTGCGGGGCCGTTCTTTAGGGTTAACTGCGGCTTCCCGAAATCATCCGGTTTAGGGAATTATTTAATATATTGATCAACGTTTTCGGTGGTGACCAGCGTGAAGGGGATCATGATGTTCTTTTCAACTTCTTTCCCCGCGATGATATCCGGGATCAAAGAAATTGCGGTCTCAACCTGTTTTGCGCCTTCCTGGAAAACAGTTGCGCCCAAGGATCCTTCTTTCACCATGGCCAGCGGTCCGGCATTGCCGTCAACACCGATGCAGACAATGTCTTCGCGTCCGACGGAATTGACATACGCCTGGACTGCGGAGGACATATCATCATTATCGCAGATAATTGCTTTGATGGCGTCGCCATGTTCGGTCAGGACATCGGTGGCGAACTGAACGGCTTTATCAGCGGACCAGTCGGCTGCGAAATCGCCAACGCTTTCCCATTTTTCGTCTTCACCCAGGATGTTCAAAATGCCTTTGCCGCGGTCGATCTGGGCTGAGTTGCCGACGATACCCATCATGTGGGCGTATTTTCCGCCATCCGGCACCAACTCTTTGACATAATTTGCCATGATTTCACCGGCTTCGATATCGTCTGAGCCGACGAATGCAGTGGCTAATTCCTCGGTGTTGTTAGTCGCTGAATTGACAACGACAATCGGGATTCCGGCTTCCGCACAGCGGGTGACGACCGGAGCACTGCCTTCACTTTCCGCGGGGAGCAGAATGACGAAATTCGCACCATTGTTAATGGCGTCTTCGATCAGGTTCACCTGGGTGATCGGATCGGTCAGACCGTCATACAACTGCCAGCTTTTGATTGTCCCGTCTTTGACCAGGGCGTCCAGAGCGGTTTTGGCTGCGCCATTGAGCGTTGCATGGAATGCGTCAACTGTATTTTTCGCAATATAGGCTACGTTGATTTCGGACTGGGCGCCGGCTACGGCCACCATTGAGAACAGCATAACTGCCGCTAAAACAAAAACAACAATTTTCTTCATTTCTTTCCTCCATTTTTTATGTTTCATGTCCCGAATATGGGAAATGATTGCTTATCGTTTTTTATTGATGATTGTGTCCAGCATGACGGCGCCGATGATGATCAGCCCTTTGCAGATCGTCTGCCAATAAGAACTGATGCCCAACAGGTTCATGCCGTTATAAATTAGACCGATGATGATGATACCGACCAATGTACCCGGAATCGTCGAAATCCCGCCGGCAAAAGAAGTGCCTCCGATGACACAAGCCGCAATGGCGTCCGTCTCGTATCCGATGCCGATATTGGGCTGCGCGGCGTTAATACGGGCCGTCATAATGATTCCGGCAACTCCGGCACAGAACCCGCTGATAATAAAAGAACCGACGCGGGTCCAAAAAACATTGACACCGGATGCGGTGGCCGCGTTAATATTTCCGCCGACCGCGTAAATATACCGTCCAAATTTTGTCTGATGTAAAAGAATAAATGCGAGGATCGTGATGCCGAAAAGAATCAGGATCGGATATGGGATGGCATTCCAAAGTTTCCCTAACCCGATCTTGGAAAATTTTGGGTTGGCGAGGGCAAAGGAGTAACCGCCGGAAATGACATATCCCAACCCGCGGATGACCAACTGGCTGGCCAATGTGACGACAAAAGGGAACATATCGAATTTTGCGATCAATAAACCGTTTAGAAGGCCGAAAAAGGTACAAATGATGATTGCGGCGATACAGGCAAGCGGAATGTTTCCGGTCGCCTGGAGGACGATCCCAATCGTCGTACTTGCCAGCGCGAGCATGGATCCGATGGAGAGATCAATCCCGCCGGCAGTAATCACAAAAACCATCCCCATGGCCAGAACACCATTTAATGCAACGGTTGAAAAGACATTGGTGATGTTGTTGATTTTCAAAAAATTCGGGGACGAGACAGAGAGGATCAGAAACATCCCCACCATGATGAATACGATTCCATAGCGCTTCATGAAAAGACTTAAATCATGCTGATCCATACCAAGGATTTTTTTCTCGTTTGCTTTTTCCATAAAAAGGTCTCCTTTTTATTCTCCGAATTCTTTGGCCAGAATTGTTTCCTGGTCCGCTGTCCCGTTCAATATATCTTCCCGGGCGATTTCGCCGTTGAGTCTGCCTTCATGATAGATCAGGATCCGGTCGCTCATGCCCATAATTTCCGGCAGTTCTGACGACACGACGATGATCGCCATTCCTTCCGCTGCGAACTTGCTCATCAGCGCGTGGATTTCCGACTTCGCGCCAACATCCACACCACGAGTCGGCTCATCCATGATAAGGACTTTCGGTTTGGACATCAGCCACTTCGAGAGGACCACTTTCTGCTGATTGCCGCCACTGAGCGAAAAGGCATCCGCTTCAATACTGGCCGTTTTGACCCGTAACTGTCCGGTAATATCCCTGACTTCTGTTTTTTCCTTATTTTGATTGATCAGTGTGCCTTTGTGCAGTTTGCGCAGATTGGGCAGGGAAACATTCTCTCGCAATGAACGGAAAAGACATAATCCGAAGTTTTTGCGGTCTTCATTAATCATGGCAATTCCTTTGTTGATTGCGTCGCGCGGATTTTTAATGATTATCTCTTTTCCTTCCAGATAAATTTTTCCGCTGGTCAGCGGATCCATGCCAAAGATTCCGCGCATGGTTTCACTGCGCCCGGACCCTACCAACCCGGAAAGCCCCAGAATTTCACCACGATGGACCTCAAAGCTGATGTCCCGGAACCCTTTGCCGCTCAGCCCTTCCACTTTGAAGACCACCTCGCCGATCTCACAGTCGACTTTCGGGAAGACGCTTTCCACCTTTCGTCCGACCATCATGGAGATCAGGTCCCCGGTTGTGACCTCGGTCAGTTCTCCGGAATTGACAAAAACGCCATCGCGGAAGACCGAATAAGAATCGCAGACCTGGAAAATTTCTTCCATGCGGTGCGAAATGTAGATGATCGTAACCCCCTGGGATTGCAGGTTTCGGATGGTACGGAACAGGCGCCCGGTCTCTTCGCTGTCGAGCGACGAGGTCGGTTCGTCCATGATCACCAGCCGCGCGTTGCAGGAAACCGCTTTGATGATTTCGATCATCTGGCTTTGTGCCAGCGTCAGTTCTTCCATGAGGATTTTGGGGTTCAGGTTAAAGTCGAACTGGCGCAGCAACTCGGCCGCTTTGCGGTTGGTTTCTTTTTTGTTCAGGAAAGGCGATTTTCCGTGTACATCCTCCCGGTTAAGAAAGATGCTCTCCGCGATGGACAAATAGGGTTCGGTGTTCAGCTCCTGATGGATCATCGAAATCCCTGCCCGGATGGCTTCCGCAGGTCCATTGACCTGGTACGGTTTGCCTTCGAAGAAGATAGTCCCTTTGTCGGCTTTATATAAGCCAATGATGATTTTCATCAGAGTGGATTTGCCCGCGCCGTTTTCACCGAGCAGCGCATGAACCTGTCCTTTTTTGACCTGGAAGGTCACATCTTTCAGCGCATGCGTGCCGCCGAAAGACTTGGACATTCCCTGACAGTCCAGAATGATATTGTTGGTTTCCTGTTTTTTCTCCGGCATATCCAATGGATCACCTCATTTCTATTGAAGATTGCTTAACTTTCACGGTTGCGTCCGACGATCGTCAAGCGTTCCAAAACCCCGCCGCAGGCAGTGAAGATGTCTTTATAAAGTTGATAGTAAGTGGCATAGATGGCCTGATTTGCGGGATCCGGTTCAATGATTTGCGCCTGATAACGCACAATTGCCTTGCAGGCTTCTTTTATATTGCTGAAGATGCCCGCGCCAACGCCGGCAGTGATCGCGGCGCCCAGGCTGGCCTGTTCCTCATTCGCCACGATTTTCAAGGGCATGTTGTAAATATCCGCCTGCAACTGCAGCCAGGGACGGCTTCTGGCGCCGCCGCCGGACGCAACCAGTTCTTTGGCTTTGAATCCGAGCTGGCCGCAAATTTCAATGCACTGCATCAAAGAGAAAGCCACGCCTTCCATCACTGCTCGCGTGAAATGGCTGTTGGTTGTCGCGGCGTTGATGCCGAAGAAAACACCACTGAGGTTGGGATTCAGGTGCGGGGTTCGCTCTCCGTTCAGATAAGGGAGAAAGATGACACCGCCGCTTCCCGGACGAATTGCTGCGACACGGGCGTTGATATCCTGATAGTCCGATTCCGAAAGGACACTGTTCCACCATTTCAGCGATAGTCCGGCGCTCATGGTTGCGCCATAGAGGATCCAGCGGCCCGGTTCATAACCGCAGAACATATTGGTGTTCAGCGCGGGATTGAGGACGGGACGGTCGATCTGAAAACAGACCTGGCCGCTGCTGCCAATGTTGACCGTAGCTGCGGAGGTTTCCACCATGCCGTTCCCGAGTCCTTGCATGACCTGATCGGCGCCACCGGCAACGACCACTGTTTTTTTGGATAATCCAGTCGCGGTTGCTGCTGCCTGACAGATGGTCCCAGTGTTAGCCGTCGTTGGATAACAGGGCGGAAAAAATGAGATTGGCAAATCGGTTCGGGCCAATATTTCTTCTGACCAGTGATTGTTTGCGATGTCGAATGCCAATGTGGCTGAGGCATCTGAAAAATCGGAAGAAAGTTCCCCGGTTAATTTCAACTTCAGATAATCTTTTGGCAAACAGACGCGATGGATTTTTTCAAAGAGCTCCGGTTCATTCTCCCGGACCCACAGCAGTGAAGGCAGCAGAAAGCCGGTATAAATCGGGTTCATCATCAGGTTTCGGATGGATTCTTCGCCGAAGCTTTTGCGTAGTTGTTCCACTTGACGGTCTGAGCGGGCGTCACAATGCAGGATCGCCGGACGTACCGGACGGAGCGTTTCATCCAGCGTCACAAGACCGTGCATTTGCCCGGAAAAACTGACGGCGGAAATGGAATCCGGAGAAACACCACCAGCGGCCATTGCGGCGCTGACGGTTTGGATGCAGGCACGCCACCAGACATCCGGGTCTTGTTCAGCAAAACCAGGGTGTGGCGAATCAAACTGATAATCGGCGGATTTTGACGCTATGACAGAACCGGTTTCATCAATGATGACTGTCTTCAGGCTGGAGGTTCCCAGGTCAATGCCCATCAAGTACGCCATGTTAACTCCTGATTTTGCCGAAATACATTTTTATAAGTATCAATTTGATTTTCGCTTTCCGTTATTTTGCGAGAAGGATTTCTGTGTTCCTGAAATCCCGCTAAAGAAAAGCTGTCAGTACACCGGCCATAAAGGTATCGCCCAATCCAATCATGCAGCCGGGATTTTCGATGTACCGGGAAGGAACAATTTGAATATCCGGTTCCATCGCGGTCAATGTGTCGTGAAATGCCAGCCCGGTCGGGCTGAGCGGCTGGGAAAGTGTCTCCAGACAGTCCTGCCAGGTTCCATAACGGCCGATCCGCGCCCGCGTCCCGGCGATCAGGTTGCCGATCGTCAGGCCTTTCGTGATGTCCGCGTTCGCTAATTCCTCGCCAAAGTACAGCGAATAATCTTTGGTGTGCAGCAGGAGCCCCCGGATCGAATACCGCTGTCGGAAACAACGCAGCCCCGCCAGCACAGAAGCCGGATCTTCCGGATGAATTTCTGTTTGATGCTGTCGGGCGTGAAGGGTCAGCTCCTCTTCGTTGAGTCCCAGAATATCAATGTGCGGCGCCATTTGACTGAAGACTATTTCTTCTACCGCCGGGTTTAGATAATGGGCGGCTTCCAGATATATGATGCAGCCGGGATTTCTTGCTTTGATGGCCTGCAAATGAGCGATGGTGTCTCGAATGACAGACTGCATGATCTCCGTATCCACAATGGCGTTGAAGCCGGAAATGGCATAGCAGGGTAGTTTCCCGGCATGTTCTTCGCAGTATTGTCGGAAGTTCTCGTCGATGATCAGGTTCTTGTGAATGGAATCGTAATCCATGATCACACGATTGGATTGCGGAATCTCGACGGTTTCGTTCTGAATACGAATTTTCGCGCCTTTCGGGAATTGCAGGATTATGTGCCGGACCGGCAGTTCAGCGGAAGCTGCCTGGATGATCGGTACCAGTCCGCTTTCGGTGACTGTGCTGATGCCGGGACGATCCATCAATTGACAGACTTCCTGTGAACGGTCGGAAATATGGACCAGAACCGGGAATCCCAGTGTGTTCAGCGCGGTCGCTCCCTGCGCTGCTGTCCCGCCCAGGGCATAGCGGTTACGGAAGTGATTTTCCAAAAAAGTGCAGACCGCGTTGTCCGTGATGTCAACTTCGCCGCCCTGTCCGCGGATCACATAAGCGCTGATAATTCTGGCAAAATCTTCAATGGAGTGGATGGTATCGTTGTTGCGAATTGCGGGTTGCTCGGTCAGATATCTATCCGCGATGGCATTGAATGCGCCTTCATCCCATTCGAGCAATACATCGAGATTACTTGTGAACCCAAGCACGGGGCATGTCCCACCGTCAAGTGATCTTTGAATATCTTTCGGTATTTGCTGGGAATAATGTTTATATTGATCCTTGAATCCCATAAAATCCATTCTGGAATCAGTTTGTATGCGCTATGTCTTTATTTTGTCTAATAAAGAGCTGAATAAAAAGGAAAACCGAAAAAAATCTGTTTTAGGCATGTGGTGTTTGCATTTAAGGAATCAGACTTCTCAAAAGTAACCCTGATCCGAATTATAAATTAGCAAACGTTTTTTTCGATGTGAGGTTTGTCATTATTTTTCGGGACGGAATGAGAAAAACTTTGTGAGGGTGCTGTTCGTTTTGTCAATGCAAGCGGCAGAACAATCCGCAAATCAATGATTATAAAAAACGCAGCATCCTGAGGCTGAGTTTTGCAGTCACGACACTGAAGCTAATTGCTTTTATTAATCATGGTCTCCACGTTATGGGAGACCATGATTGCAAAATACTCGGATTGGTATTTCGGAAGCGATTCCTTCGGCAGAAGTGAAATCGCAACGGATTTAAAGATCACGCAGCGCGGAAACTAACTCGCTTTTTGCCGCTGTACCGGCGTCTTTCTTTTTGATGACCCGGGCCGGAACACCGGCGACGACAGTGTCCGGCGGCACATCGGTGATCACGATACTGCCGGCGGCGACTACCGCGTTCCTGCCTACACGGATGCCCTCGATGACGACCGCGTTGGCGCCGATGAACACATCATCTTCAATGACGACCGGGACGGCGCTGGCGGGCTCGACAACCCCTGCCAGGACTGCGCCCGCGCCGATATGACAATTGTCGCCGACGGTCGCCCTGCCGCCGAGGACCGCCCCCATATCGATCATCGTCCCGCGGCCGATTTCCGCCCCGATATTGATAATTGCTCCCATCATGATGATCGCGCCCTCTCCGACGGTCACCTGTTCCCGGATGATCGCTCCCGGCTCAATCCGGGCGTTGATATTTTTGATATCCAGCAAGGGAAGCGCCGAGTTCCGGCGGTCGTTCTCGATGACGATATCAGCAATTTTTGCCTTGTTTTCCGCCAATATCGGCGCAAGTTCCTGCCAGTCACCGAAAACAATCTTGTCTCCCACGCCGAAAACCTGCGCGTTCCCATAGTCAATCGGTTCAGTTTCCCTGATAAAGAGTTTTACCGGTGTTTTTTTGGACGCTGATCGGATATGCTCGATAATTTCCTGTGCTGTCATTCCCATGCGTTACGGTTCCTTTCTGAACAGGAGTTCTTCCAGTGTATAAAATCCGGCTGGCAGCGTGGTAATCACGCGCGCAGCGCGCAGCGCCCCGGAAGCAAAAACCCGGCGGCTGGCTGCGCTGTGCGCGATGGAAAGCACTTCATCCTCTCCGAAAAAGTTGACCGTGTGTTCTCCGGCCACGCTTCCGCCGCGGATGGAATGGATGCCCAATTCGTTCTTTTGCCTCGGACCGCAGAGCCCTTGCCTGCCGTGTACAGTGTGGAGCGCATGATGCGGGTCGACCGCCTCCGCCAGCAATTTGGCTGTTCCGCTGGGTGCGTCCGCCTTCCGGTTGTGGTGTGTTTCAACGATTTCGATATCAAAACCGGGCAGCGCCTCCGCCATTTGGGCCGCGATCCGCTTCATGACCGCGATTCCAATCGAATAATTTGCACTGTAGAGGACGGGTGCGGCGAATCCCAGGCTGCGGATGGCGTTGAATTCATCCTGCGAATAACCGGTTGTTCCGGAGATCAGTGCGGTTCCGGTTCGAGTAATGTATTCCAGCAGCCAGGGCAGTGCTGACGGCGCGGAAAAATCAATGACCGCGTCCGCGATTCGTTCCGTTTCGCCCAGAGAACGGATCGTGGCGGAATCAATGAACCCTGCCAAATCAAGGTCATGGGCGAGCGTGATCAGTTCTTCCAGCATCTTCCCCATTCTGCCATGGCCAACGAGCAGCAGTTTCACAATAATCCGACGCTTTCCATGGAGCGGCGGAGTTTCGCTTCATTTTCCGGGCTCATTTCCCAAAGCGGCTGACGAAGCACGCCGTCATCCTTCCCTAATAGTCTGGCTGCCGTTTTTACCGGGATCGGATTCACTTCAATGAACAGGTGGTTAATCAGCTCAAGATATTGGAGTTGAAGCGCTCTCGCTCCGGCACAATCGCCGGCATGGAATCGGGACGTCAATTCATGTGTTTCGGCGGGGACGACATTCGCCAGTACCGATATCACACCGTATGCGCCCATTGCCATCAACGGAACGATGATATCGTCGTTCCCGCTGTACATCACGAATTCATCGGAGAGAAATTGGGCCGCTTTTACGGCGTAGCTCATATCGCCGGAAGCTTCCTTCAATCCGGCAACATTCGGGTGGCGGGAAAGGCGTTCCAGCACGGAAATTGGAATTGCGCAGCCTGTCCTTCCGGGCACATTGTACAGAATACAGGGGATTTCCACCGCGTCCACGACCGTTACGAAATGGCGGTACATCCCTTCGGTATTTGTTTTGTTATAGTACGGTGAGATGAGCAGCAGCCCGTCCGCGCCCAGTTTCTGGTAGGAGAGACTTTTTTCCAGCATTGTCTGCGTGCTGTTGGAGCCGCTGCCCGCGATGACCGGCACCCGGCCGGCCACTTTTTTGACCGCGTACTCGCAAACAGCATTATCTTCCTCATCGGTCATGGTGGAAGACTCGCCGGTCGTGCCGAGAACCAGGATTGCGTCTGTCTTGCTGGCGATGTGCCATTCAATGAGTTCTCCCAGCCGGTCGAGGGCTACGCTGCCGTCTTCATTGAACGGCGTGATCAGTGCTACGATTGATCCCTTTACTCTGATATCCATTTTTTCATCCTCAATTGTTTGTGTCACATAAGCCGAATGCCTCGGCCAGCGCCGCGACCGCGTGGTCACGATTTTGCTCGTCGATGGTTATGGAGATGGAAATCTCCGAGGTCGTTATCTGGTAATACGACACTTTTGCGGTGTTAAGGACGTTAAAGGCTTTCGCTGAAATCCCGCTGTGCGTGATCATTCCGGCGCCAACCAGTGACAGTTTTACCAGCCCTTTCTGCCGGGTAAGCGCATAGGGCAGTCCGCGGTTATTCGCTTCCCGCAGCAGTCTCTCGGCGTCTGCGCCGGAACAGCTGAACGACAACATCCCGGAACCGTCGTCCAGCATTTGGCGCGAGATCATATCAACGTTGATATCCAGATCCGCGATGACGTCAAACAGGCTGCTGACGGGCAGCGTTCCTGCCGGCAGTCCGGACGCGCGCACGGTGGTGCAATCCGGCTTAATGCTGATTCCGGTTACCGGCATGTCCTCAAAATTGGTGGCATCCATAATATAGGTTCCTTTTGTCAAATCTTTTTCAAGTGAGCGGCCGAGAAAAAGCCGGACACCGTATTTCTTCGCGATTTCCACGCTGCGCGTCTCGAGGACCCCTGCGCCGAGCGACGCCATCTCCATCATTTCATCGTAGGATATCGTCCGCAGCTTCAATGCGCCGGGACAGATGCGCGGATCCACGGTATAAATGCCGTCGACATCGGTATAAATCTCACAATCCCATCCCAGCTTTGCAGCCAGCGCGACCGCTGTTGTGTCGGAACCGCCGCGTCCGAGGGTGGTGATGTTGTCGTCCGCATCAATCCCCTGGAAGCCGGCCAGGACAGGCACACGCCCTGCGTCAATATGTTTCTGTACGTTTGTGATTTGAATATCCTGAATTTTTGCGTGTGAAAAAAACCGGTTTGTAAGGAAACCGGCCTGGAAACCGGTAAGCGATACCGCCGGTATTCCGAGTTGCTGAAGCGCCATGGCCAGCAGCGTTACCGTTTTCTGTTCGCCGGTGGACAGAAGGGAATCCATTTCACGCGGATCCATGTCCGCCCCGATTTCCCCTGCCAGCGCGATCAGCTCGTTGGTGGTTTTCCCCATTGCAGAGGCCACCACAGCGACCGGGCCTGCGTCTTGCGATATCGCTGCGACGTGTTGCGCCACCGCTTTGATCTTTTCGATTGTCGCCACACTGGAACCGCCATATTTGTGGACTACGCCCATCGTATATTCTCCTGTTCAGCAGTTAACAAAAAACCAGTAAGGAAAACTTCCTTACTGGTACCCAATGCTTAACGGGAATCCGAATTCGCGGCGGTTTCGTAAGATAGCTCTCCTGCAGTTTTGCAGACAGTGCCACGGATGTTTTCCGTAACCCCACCCCGGTTTTGTGCCCTCCGCCGGAGTTCGGCGAAATTGCTTTGCGCTGCGTTCATCGCCTGCCGGCTCCCGCATGCTCGTCGTTTTCGCGCCTCTATCACTTTTCCGCATTTTATCATATACCAAAGCCGGTCAGGTTTTTTTGTTACACATTGGGTCGTGATTTGAAGCGGTATGGGGTGTCAAGAGCAACTCGGGTTTCATGAATCGGTTGAAAAGCGGTTGCATTTTCAGTAGAATTAGGCAATTAATATTTTTACTTTTGACACCTTAATTATTGTTGACACAATCTACTGCCTTTGGCATCCAGACCAGGCACACTAAAAGGAGAGGCGCGAATGGAAAAAGTTATTCAATACCGCAGAGCATTGCACCGGATACCGGAACTGGGGTTTGACCTCCCCCTGACAGTTGCCTTTGTTCGAGACACGCTGGCGCCGCTGCCCTGTTCGCTGAGCAGTCCCGCGCAAAGCTCCCTATGCGCTTTTTTTGACGCCGGGCGGGACGATACTATCGCTTTACGTGCGGATATGGACGCGTTGCCGATCACGGAGCAAACCAACTGCGAATACGCGTCAAGGCATCCCGGAAAAATGCACGCCTGCGGGCATGACGCCCATACGGCCATGCTGCTGTCGGTGGCGGAATACATTGCTGAAAATCTCGTAAATCTGCCGCATAATGTGCTGCTGATCTTCGAACCGGCGGAGGAGACGGACGGCGGCGCAAGATTGATTTGTGACAGCGGAATTCTGGAAGAAAAAAAAGTTTTCGCTGTGTTTGGAATCCACATGTGGCCCGGGT